>DASZFN010000076.1:0-4475 GCA_035939715.1 Gemmataceae bacterium
TAGCCGAGGTAAAGCCAGCGTGCAGGCTGGCCACATAACGCAACTGCCTGTCGCGTGGTGCCGCCACCAGCAGGCGGCGGAATCCGTGCCGCCCCGGCACAAACCCCACGATTACGCAAGGCAAGAGCCGGGCCGGCTTGAACTTCTGCCAAGAAGCCGAGCGCCGACCTGGCAGATAAGGGCTGCTTAAATGCTTGGCCATGACTCCTTCTTGGCCTTGCGCGACTGCCTGCTCGAAGAAGGCCTGGCCAAAGCCGACGATGCCTTCGGAAAACACCAGCCGCGGTTCAGCAAGCTGCTCCAGCAGTTGTTGCAGCACCTGACGTCGTCGGTAGAGCGGTTCGGCCAGCAAAGACTTGCCTTGATGACAAAGCACATCGAAAAGGACATAGGTGACCGGCTCCGCTTGGCTGCGTTGGCGGATTTTGGTGGGGCAGCCAAGCTGGTGTCGTGCCAGCATGGCTTCCAGATCGGGCAACCCATCCCGGAGCAGCACCAACTCCCCGTCCACCACCGTGCCCGAGGGCAAGCCGGTCAGCATGTCCAGTTCCGGATAGCGATACGTATAATCGGCGAGATCCCGTCCCCAGAGCTGCCAGCGACCGTCTGCGCTGGCAGCCAGGGCACGCACGCCATTCCACTTCACCTCAAAGAGGAATTCCGGGGAGTCGAATGGCTCTGCGCGAGCGGCCAGCATCGGCAAGAGAGGCTTGATCATGCCGACCTCCGCGAGGCTTTCTTCCGTCCTGGTTGTTTCGCGGACGCCTTGTCGGTTGTGCTGGCCTGCTGTCCCAGCGCCTGCGCCACGCTTTGCTTCAAGGCATCCAGCAATTGCAGGACGGGCACTTCTTCTTCGGCGGGTGCTTCGAGCTTGCGTCCTTGCAAGGTCGCCTCAACAAGCCTCTGAAGTTGCTCTTGTCGATCATCGCGGTATTCGGACCAGGGAATGGGTTGACTGGCTGCCTGGATTAATGTGCCGGCCAGTTCGCGTTCAGCATCCGTGCACACGCTGGCGCGGAGATCCGCTTCCAGCGGGGTACTGGCTCGGAGCTGCGCGGGATAATGCAGGACATGCAGGACCAGGATGCGGTTGGCCGGACGCAGGGCAATGAGATATCGATGGTTTGACAGAACCATACGGCCCAAGGCCCACCTGCTATGCTGCCGCATCGCCTCAGCAAGCACCGCATAGGGATGGTGGGCCGCAGGACCATCGGGCAGGAGATACAAACTGCGTCCGGAGAAGAGCGCCGGGTCGAGCTGCCCGGCATCGAGGAAGCGTTCGACATTGAGGGCCCGATCTTTGGCTGGCCTGAGCTTGTCGAGCTCGGCTTCATCAACGACGACGTACTGGTCCGGCGCGTATTGGTAGCCGCTGGCCAGGGCGCCGGCTTCTACCTTGCCATGAACCGGGCAGCACTTCTCATGGCGGATGCGCTGACCGCAGCCGGCATGGAGTTGGTTCAGGTGAATCTCCTGGCTGGTGGACGTGGCGGGATAGGCCTTGACCGGCACGGCCACAAGGCTGAGCTTCAACAGGCCCGACCAACTGGCCCGGCCGCGCGCAGTGGTTGCTCCGGCTGCAGTTAAGTTCATTGCGGGCTGCGAGGCAGCCACCTCGGCTAGATTTGCGGAATTCTGTGCATTCATAAGGTTGCTCCGACAGAAGAGATAAAGCCATACAAACCACCAAGAGAATGGCGCATAACGAGATTGAGCTAAGAAGGCAGGGGACGGTTAGCGAGCATGATCAGGCGGGAATACGTATTTGTCGACCGGCATTTAAGCCCGAACGGAAGAATGGGGATTATGTCGAGACGATCCGCGGGTTCGCACCGTTAGGCGCAGAAATTACCAAACAAATCCAGGGCAACGACAGGCTAACGGGTATCCGTCACATAATTATTGCGCAATTTCTTCAGGAATTTAGCTGTCAGCGCTAACCAGCACCGACGCGAACTGAGCGGTGTCCTTGCCGCGCTCGGCCAAGGTTCTGACCTGCGAGGCGGATGCCGTTGCTAAGCGGGTAGGCAGTCATGCAGAACGGCAACGTCAAGAAGGTGACGGCAACCGAGTTCCAAGCGCCGAAAGCGATGCCATGAATGCCGCTGCCGCGATCCGGCAGCTCTGAGACACGCGAGCGCGATAAGCCATATTTGCGTGCCATTTCGTGGGCGCGGCCGCCGACCATGAGATCGTCGATGAGCCTCACAACGGCTGCCACGACAGCGCGGAAAATCGAGCCGGAACTGTACTTGTTCAACAATCGGTGTAATGGCGTTGTCCTGCAGAGCCTCGTCAATGACATTGCCTTCCAGAGCGCTGCGATCGGGCAATGTGCTGACGCTGAAGCCACGCCGCTGCTGGGCGAGCGGGGACAACACATCCCTGGCCTTCTCCTGGCCGCAGAGCCGCCTTCCCGCGCGCACGGCTCTGGCGGCATAGGTAGCCAGCACCGAGGCGAACTGGGCGTCCTTGCCGCTCTCGGCAAGGCGCACGAACCAGCTCCAGGCTAAGGCGAGCTGTCCTCACTCAGGACGAAAAGCGAACTGGCTTGGACTGAGCAGAGAAGCTGCAGCACAAGGCAGCGGCAGCCACCTCGCGCGATGAGGTGCGTTGAGCGGAGAGTGCATGAAGACCGAAACCAGTTCCAGGAGATACTGCTCCCTTTTGACCGGAATTTTAGATCCCTGGAGTTCAGCCTGGGCCTCGCAATTTAGCGCGCTGAATTGCGGGGCTAGGGCAATCGCCTGGAAGCGGATGCGTTGGTGAAGCATGGGCAGAGCCTAATGCAAGCAACCAAAGCGCAAAGCGGGCCAACAGGTGCTGGATGATGAATGGACGAGTTTTTCGGGGCAGGGGGCGAAAATGGACACTTAGATTCTGTAACTCTCAGTGTGGTTGACTGCGTTCTCAATTTACGAGATTACCGGGCTCGCCAACCCGAGACCAAGAGGTCTTTGTGAATTCACAAGAAAACACTTCTTTCAACTGACACGGCAGGCAAACTCCGCAAAACTCCGCAAACGTTTTTGTGCCGGAAATCTTTGCGGCCAAAGAACAAGAGAGCGAAACTGCTGTAGAACTAAGGAGTTGTGAGACAGACGGCCTTAGTTCTACGGAGCCATAGGTTGGGGGTTCGAATCCCTCCAGGCGTAATGATCCTTCTAAGTGCGCAAGCTCTGAGTAAGGCATACGGCCCGCGCCCTCTGTTCGTCGACGTTTCCTTGGATTTGCGTGCCGGCGAGCGTGTTGGCTTGATCGGACCCAACGGCTCCGGCAAATCCACGCTCCTCAAAATCCTTGCTGGCCTTGAGACTCCTGACCACGGCACGGTGGCGCTGCGGCGCACGGCTCGTTTGGGCTATCTGCCACAGGAGCCCGCATTCAACCTCGATCACTCCGTTTGTGAAGTCTTGACAGATGCTCTAAAGGACGACTCTGGCGAACAGCATGAACAAGCGACCCGGATCGGCACCACCCTGAGTAAGGTTGGTTTCTCGGACGGCGACCAGAAAGTAAGCACACTCTCCGGTGGCTGGCGCAAGCGGCTGGCGTTTGCGCGCGAACTTGTCAAACAGCCCGACCTGCTGCTGCTTGACGAGCCAACCAATCACCTCGACCTGGAAAGTATCCTCTGGCTGGAAGATCTGCTCCAGGATGCTCCCTTCGCCTACGTTGTGGTCAGCCATGATCGGTACTTCCTGGAAAACGTCACGAACCAGATCGTCGAGCTCGACCGGGTTTATCCGGAAGGCTACTTTCGGGTGGACGGTAGCTACAGCGCGTTCCTTGACAGGCGGGCGGGCTTCCTTGCCGGACAGGCACGGCAGCAGTTGTCCCTGGCAAGCAAGGTGCGCCGTGAAGTCGAGTGGCTCAAACGTGGCGCCAGGGCGCGCACCGGCAAGTCGAGCGCCCGCATCCAGGAGGCGGACAAGCGGATCAGCGATCTGCAGGCACTCAAGGCGCGCAACGCGCCCGCGGGCACGGTGGGAATTGACTTTGTCGCCACCGGCCGAAGAAGCGCCAAACTTCTGGTCGCCGAGGATTTGAGCAAAACCGTTGGCGGCCGCTCTCTCTTCGCCGGCCTATCCCTCGCCCTATCGCCCGGAACAAAGCTAGGGCTCCTTGGCCCCAATGGCAGCGGCAAGACAACGCTGCTGCGAATACTGGCTGGGGAATTGGCGCCGGACGGTGGCACCATCGAGCGGGCCGAGGGCTTAAGCGTGGCCACGTTCGACCAGGACCGCCGCTGCCTGGACCCGCGTGTTTCGCTGGGTAAGGCTCTGTCGCCGAATGCCGAGATGGTGCTCTATCGCGGCCGGTCGTACCACATCACGGCCTGGGCCAAGCGCTTTCTTTTTCGCCAGGAACAACTGGAATTGCCCGTCGGCGATCTGTCCGGCGGCGAGCAGGCGCGCATTTTTCTCGCCCGGCTCATGCTCCAGGCCGCCGACGTGTTGCTATTGGACGAG
>DASZFN010000077.1:0-14302 GCA_035939715.1 Gemmataceae bacterium
CCCGAAGGGGGTTGCACAAGCGGCAGGATTGCCTTGTGCAACCCCCTTCGGGGTAAGGTAACCCAACGTTCGTTTCCCAGGGTGCGCTGGCGCGACCCTGGGCTGTGCTGTCTAACGCCTTCGGCGTAAAGAAGATGAGCCCTAACCCTTCTTCAAGAGCCTGCGACCATTCAGCCACGCCGCCAGCAGTTCCGGCCAGGTAGACAGAACCGGGTCTTTCGGGGCCAGGCCGACGCCATGCGCACCCTTTTCGTAAATGTGCAGTTCAGCCGGCACCTTGGCCTTTCGCAGGGCCAGGTAGAAAAGGACGCTGTTCTCCGCGGGGACGGCGGCATCCGCATTGGTGTGGAAGAGAAACGTGGGCGGCGTCTGCGGCGTAACCTGTCTGTCATTGGACATCAACTCAACCAGGCTGGCATCCGGCTCCCTGCCGAGCAGACTGTTTTTCGACCCGCCATGAGTTGTTTTTGGTTCCATGCTGATGACCGGGTAGCAAAGGATGGCAAAATCGGGCCGGCAGCTCACCCGTTCAATCGGGTCATCGGCGTCGGATTTGCCCGAATCAAAATGCGTTGCGGCCGTCGAGGCCAGATGCCCGCCTGCCGAAAAGCCCCAGATACCGATGCGCTTGGGGTCGATGTTCCACTCCCCTGCCCGGGCCCGCACTATGCGGAGAGCGCGCTGCACATCCTGCATCGGCGCCGGATGATGATAGCGCGGCGCCAGCCGGTACTGAAGGACAAATGCCGTCACTCCCTGGTCATTGAGCCAACGGGCGATATCGCGCCCCTCGTGTCCCATGGCGAGATTGACGTAGCCGCCGCCGGGACAGACCACGACCGCCGTGCCGTTGGCTTTGTCCGCCTGAGGCAGATAGCACGTGAGCGACGGCTTGTCCTTGTCTGTGTCGCCGAGCGCCCCTGGGGCGCCGTGCGGCCAGAGCATCTCGACCAGCGGATCTGCCCATAACCAGCGCAGCGAGTCAGGCAGGATGGCGCCGCCGTGCTTGCCATTGTGGCCACCGTCGCCATACACGAACTGGTAATCGTAGCCGGCAAACTGCAGCGCACTGGCCATCTGCTGGTTGCCGAGCGGCCAGTTGCCGGCTTGATTGTCGAGATCGCCGGAGCCGTCTTGCAGGAAAACGCGCATGGGCTTGCGTGGCGTCTTGCGGATCTTGCCGGGATAAACGTCGCCGCCGCGAATATTCGTAAAACTGCCCACGTGGCTCAGCACCTTGCTGAACAGATCGGGCCGCTCCCAGGCGACGGTGAAGGCGCAGATGCCGCCGGAGCTGATGCCACAAATCGCCCGGCCGCCCGCGTCCTGGCGGAGCCGATATTCCTTGCCGACCTCGGGCAGAATTTCTGTTTCCAGAAAGCGCGCGTACTGGTCGGAGAGCGTATCGTACTCAATGCTGCGATTGCTGGCCGGTCTGGCGCCCGGTTTGGCAGGCGGAAAATTTCCGGGATTGATGAAGATGCCGACGGTCACCGGCATCTGCTTCTTGTGAATGAGGTTGTCAAAAACAATCGGCACACGAAACTGTCCGGTCTTGCTCACATAGCCGCTGCCGTCCTGGAAGACCATGACACAGGCCGGCTCCTTGCCGTCATACTGCGCGGGCACGTAGACCCAGTAATCGCGGACCGTGCCGTCGAAGATTTTGCTGTGCCAGGTATGTTGCGTGATTTTGCCTTGCGGCACCCCGGGCTGTTCCTGTGAATCCGGGCCGAGCTTGTAATCATCGGCCGCATGCACAGAGGATTGGCAAGCAAAAACGAGAAACGTAGCGCAGAGCAATCGTCGGTTCATCGGAGAGACCCCACACAGATGGGTGATGTTGTGAAGGCAGGCTAGAGCTTTGATATGCACAGTTCCACGCAAGGGCAACCGCTTGTCAGGCAAGTCCCCACGCAATGGCCCAGCGAGCCGATATCCGTGGGTCCTGACGGTCAAGTTCGGGGTGCGGCTGCATGATGGAACTGTGACACTGCCAGTTTGGACACCCTATGAGACGGTGGCGGAGTGGCGGTGTTACTCGATTTGTCGGTGTAACGTGGCCTGCCTGAGGAACTTACACCTCAGAAGTAACACCGCCACGTAGCTGAAAGTGGCGGTGTTACTCCGGGCTGACGACTTGTGCGGCCGGTGAGCTTTCAGCGGCGGCCCAGGAACCCATGCCGGCCGTGGCCCGAAGATTCGCAGCAGCATTCCTGCGCCACCGGGACGCGAACCGTCTGGGTATACGGAACCATCACGCAGTACCGTTCCTGCACGTTGACCGTCTCCTGCACGTTTTCACAAACGATCCGCTTGCACGTGCCCGTGCGCTGGACCGGCTTGCAGCTCACAACGTTGACCGTCACTTCGCGCGTGCGTGGCACGGTTTCGCACACGGTTCGCATGGCAGTCTGCTCGCGCGTTTCGAAGTGGCAAACATTGACCGTGACTTCGCGGGTCTGCGGCACCGTCTCGCACACGGTGCGCGTGGCGGTGCGCTGCCGGTTCTCGTAGTGGCAAACGTTGACGGTGACTTCGCGCGTCTGCGGCACGGTTTCGCACACGGTGCGCGTGGCGTTCCGCACCTGATTCTCATAGTGGCAGACGTTGACGGTGACCTCGCGCGTGCGCTGCACCGTTTCACAAACGGTGCGCGTGGCATTCCGCACCTGATTCTCATAGTGGCACACGTTGACGGTGACCTCGCGGGTGTGCGGCACCGTTTCGCAGACGGTGCGCGTGGCCGTCCGCTGCTCGGGGCGGTAGCGGCAGACGTTGACCGTGACCTCGCGGGTCTTCGGCACCATGCGGTTGACGGTGCCGGTAACGGTCTGCATCTCTGTCACGCGCTTCCAGGAGGTAAACGTGCAGCCAGTGCACGGATCCACCGTCTCGCACGGAATGCAGCGGCACACGGGCACCTGGCGACTGACCTGCTCCGGCACGCACTCACAGTAAGTTTCCACGCGTTTTTCCGGGACCGTGTAGGCGACCTGAACGGTGTACTGGTAGGGAACTTCCCGGGCCACCGTCGTGCAATAGGTTTCGGTGCGTTTCTCTGCTTTCCAGACCGGCACACACACGGTGTACTGGCAGGGAACTTCCCGGGTCACGGTCGTGCAATACGCCTCGGTGCGCTTCTCCGGCTTCCACACCGGCACACAGACGGTGTACTGGTATGGAACTTGCTTGGTAACGGTCGTGCAATACGTCTCGGTGCGCTTCTCCGGTTTCCAGACCGGCACGCATTCGGTGTACGTGTACGGCACCTCGCGGCTGACCAGCCGGCAGAACGTTTCGGTGCGCTTCTCCGGCTTCCACACCGGCACGCACACGGTGTACTTGTAAGGAACTTCCTTGGTCTGGACCGTGCAATACGTCTCCGTGCGTTTTTCCGGGGTCACGACCCGGACCATTTCCGTGTAGGTATAGTGCTCTTCGATCTCCTTGGGCACCACCTTGCAGACGGTGTTCGGAACCGTGCGCGTACGGTACTCCGGGCGATAACAGGTCACAGTTTTTTCGGTCCAGCCACAATCCGCAGCAGGCGCGGGGCCGACCACTTCGCCGCAATCACTGGCGCGGCCGTGAGCCGACGCCGGACTCGCGCTCCCGGCTAGCAAACCGAGCAGCAGCGCCGATCCGAGAAGTTTTCGCATAAGCAAATCCTTTGATAAAGAAAAGACACCTGGCCAAGTTGAGTTCCACAGCTGTGAGTTCAAATAACAGCAAGGTGCGTGCCGTCATCTGTATCAACTACGAGATTCAAGAAAAGAGAGTGCGCGCCATCTTTCGCGAGCACTGTCATACCATTGTCACTGGGCAGATTCAAGCGACGTGTGATATTTTTTTCTTCGGCGCAAGGCCGCACTTGAGGCGGGCGCTTAGTTTATGGGCGCAATTCTGCTGATGCGCTGATTGCCTTGCGCGACGCGTTTGCGCGACGCGTTGCGCAGCAGTCAGAAGCAGCCTGCCTATTTGGAGGCCTGCGCAGGGTTCGGCACGAGGATGTCCGGAATGGCCAGACTTTTGGCCAGCGCGTTGAGCTTCCCAAGGTCGCCGGCGAGCACGGCTTTCAGCTCTCCCTCAAGTTGATGCAACTCGCGGGCGTGCTCGGCGTACATCTGCTGGTCGCCTTCGGTGGGCGGGCCCAGTTCCTTGGCGTCTTCAAAGAGGAAACTGAGCTGGGAATAGAGTTTGGCCCCGCCTTTCTGCGCCAGGATGTCGTAGGCGACTTTGGCCTTGGGATTCTGCAGTTTTTCCTCCAGGGCATTCAACTTGGCAAGCAGTTCCTTGGAGGACTTGGTCAGAGGCGACGCCTTGGGATTGTCCTTGAGGAGTTGATCGCGATCGGTAAGCTGCTTGCGGATTGTGCGGATCTGCTCAACCAGGTGGCTCAGCCGGGTGAGATCGTCGCGCACCTGGAGGGCGAACTTGAGCTGCGCCTCCATGTCGCCCGGCGCGAGCTGAAGCCGCGGGTCGGCGCGGACTTCAACCGTGCCGGTCACTGTCTTCTTGCCGACGGTCAACTTAAGAGTATAGGTACCGGGATTGACGAGTGGGCCCAGCTCCGGCAGGCCTGCGTCCACTTTCGCGCCCTTGATCTTTTCGGCGCCCTTGTAGCGCAGATCCCATGCCACCCGGTTCACGCCGGCGAACGTGGTGAGGTGCATTTTCTTGACGCGCTCGAAAGGCGGGTCGGGATCGTCCTCAGGAACCTCTTCTTCGTGAAAAGTCTTGTCTTCCACGGCGTCTTTTTTCTTCTGGGGTTTGCTGGTGAAGGAATCGACCAGCCCGCCCTGCGCGTTATGGATCTCCAGCTTGATTTGCTCCTTCGGCTTTTCCTTGAGGTAGTAATCAATGATCGCGCCCGCGGGCGGGTTTTGTCCAATACTCTTGGCGTGAAAGGGGCTGTGGTAGCGCCAGCGGGTGGCCGGCGGACTGGCAAAGAGATGGCCGTCCTCCTGAGCGATTTGCGGGGACATGTCCCGCAAGGCATTGAGGTTGTCGAAGATCCACACCGACCGGCCGTGCGTGCCCAGCACCAGGTCGTTGTTCTTCACCTTGAGATCATGCACCGCAACCGGGGGCAAGTTCAGCTTGAGCTGCTGCCAGGTGGCGCCGTCGTCGGTTGACAAGGCCACGCCGCGCTCCGTGCCGGCAAAGAGCATTCCCTTACGCAACGTATCCTCACGCACGGCGTGCAGGTAGATGTCTGGCGGCAAGCTGCCCGACAGGCTCTTCCAGGTCTGGCCAAAATCCGTGGTCTTGAAGAGGTACGGCCGCATGTCGTCCATGCGGTGGTTATCCACCACGACGTAGGCGGTGCCGGCATCGTAGGGCGATGCCTCAATGCAATCGATTGTTCCCCACCGGGGAATGCCGGGAATATTGGCGGTCACGTTCGTCCAGGTTTGGCCGCCGTCTTTGGTCAAGTGGACCAGCCCGTCGTCCGAGCCGGCCCAGAGTACACCCTTTTCCTTGGCCGATTCCGCCAGTGCGAAAATCGTGTCGTAAACCTCGACGCCGGTGTTGTCCCCGGTAATCGGCCCGCCCGACCATTTCTGCTTGGCTTTATCATTCCGCGTCAAATCCTTGCTGATGGCGGTCCAGTGCTGGCCGCCGTCGCCGGATTTGAAAAGCACATTGGCGGCGTGATAGATCGTCTTCGGGTCGTGCATCGACACCAGGATCGGGGCCGTCCATTGAAAGCGGTATTTAAGGTCTTCGCCGCCGTGGCCGGAGGGATTGTACGGGTAAATGCCGACATTGCGGGCCTGGCGCGTGCGCAGGTCGAAGCGCGTGATGATGCCGCCATACTCCCCGGCATAAACGATGTTGGGATCGCTCGGATCGGGGGCAGTGAAGCCGGCTTCGCCGCCGCCTACCTCGAACCAGTCGCCGTTGGTGATGCCGCCGCCCGCCAAGCTGTTGCTCGGCCCGCAGGCTGTGCCGAGATCTTGCATGGCGCCCGAGACGCGATAGGGCGTGCTGTTGTCCACGGCGATGTGATAGAACTGCGCCAGCGGCAGAGGCGGTGAAAACCACGTCTCCCCGCCGTCGAGGGAAAGATCGACGCCGCCGTCGTTGCTGTCGATCATGCGGCGGGGATTGCGCGGGTCGATCCAGATGTCATGGTTGTCGCCGTGGTGCAGGCCCTTGACGCTGCGGAAGGTCTTGCCGCCGTCGATACTGCGCAGCAGAGGCACCTGCGGACACCACACCACGTCCGGATTGCGTGGGTCGATGGTAAGTGTGGAGTAGTACCAGGCCCGTTGCCGCAGATAATGGCCGGAGTTAACGTGATCCCAGGTTTCGCCGCCGTCGTCCGAACGGAACAGGCCGCCGTCCTCGGCCTCGATCAGGGCGTAGACGCGCTGCCCGTTTGACGGAGCCACGGCGACACCGATCTTGCCCCAGTTCCCTTCCGGCAGGCCTTTGCCGGGCGTCTCGGGCGGCGCATCTTCCTTGCCGATGAGCTGCTTCCAGGTATCGCCGCCGTCACGCGACATGTAAAGGCCACTGCCCGGACCGCCGCTGGTGAACTCCCACGGCTTGCGGCGGGCCTGCCATAACCCGGCGAAAAGAACCCGTGGGTTGGACGGGTCGAGGCAAACGTCGGACGCGCCCGTATCCGGATCCTTGTAAAGCACCTTTTGCCAGCTCTTGCCGCCGTCCCGGGTGCGATAGACGCCACGCTCAGGATTTGGACCGAACGCGTGGCCGAGCACGGCCGCATAGGCGATGTCCGGGTTGCGCGGATCGACGACCATGGTGCCGATCTGCCCTTCCTGTTTCCAGACGTGCTGCCAGGTCTTGCCGGCGTCGGTCGATTTGTAGATGCCGTTGCCCGGGGCCACATTGCCGCGGATATTGGCCTCGCCGGAGCCGACATAGACCACGTTCGGGTCCGACGGCGCGATCGCGATCGAGCCGATGGAGGCGATCGGCTGTTCGTCAAAGATTGGCTTCCAGGTCGTGCCGCCGTCGCTGGTCTTCCAGACGCCGCCGGACGCCGAGGCGGCATAATAAGTGAGCGGATCGCCCGGCACCCCGACCGACCGCGAAACCCGGCCGCCGACCGCAGGCCCGATCATGCGGAACTTGAGCGGCTTGAACTGATCGGGCCCGCCCTTGGATAAGGAGTCTTCCGCTCCGGCCGCAAGCGACATCCAGGCAAGGGTGCTTACGGAAACAACGGCGAAGAACTTCGACAACGTTCTGACAATGCTTCTCATGGTCTTCTCACAATAAAATTGCACAAAATGGCATACGCCGCTATTCGCAGCCCGTCGTCGAAGATGCTCATTTGAAAAAGGGAGATGAGCATCTTCATCGCCTAACGCATGTCCTTGGCGCGTAAGGCGTAACAACACGCCGAGCTAGCTTTTCTCACCGAAGATGATCATTTGAAGCCTACCGGGGCCCGACTCCTTACCTCTATCAGTCTTTGAGCCATCTTCACTGCGGATCAGCGGAGTGTAACCTGCGTTTGAACCATGCCGCAAACATGCCCTCAATGAAATTCATAACTCCTTTGGTAACCCGACACGCCAGCAAACGACCTCGTTTCGCGAGTGCGACAAGGGCGGCCCTCGCTCGCGCTGCGTGCTAACGGACTCTGCGGGCGTTCTAAGCCTCATTTCTTCGCCTGGACGAACTTGTTCGGCGTTCCTTCCAGCGGGCCGCTCGCCTCCGGCCGCCACAGGACGACTTCCTCGATCTTGCGTGCCAGGGCAAAATCCTTGTCCGTGATGCCGCCGGCCGAGTGTGTTTTTAGCTTCACCCAAAGTTTGCCCCAGGTGATGGCCAGGTCAGCATGATGCCAGGCCGCCTCGCACAGGTAGCCGATGGCGTTGGTGAGCATCAGCGTGGTCGGCCAACCGTCCGTGTTATACTTGCGGCGCAGCCAGCCGTCTTCCAGATACCACTCGCTCAGCCCCAGCTCCTTGATTCTGGCTTGGACCTCTTCGGCAGTGTAAACCTTCAGTTGCTTGTCCGCCATTGGTGGTCGCCTCCTTTTCTCAAATGCGGGCTGCGGTTGCAGAATCGTGCACGGTCATTTAGCATTTGTGTCACCGGCATTGCGAAGATGCATCCCCGACGTATCACGGTACTGTTTTCCAGGACGTCTCGCAACTGCCGGATTGCCCGAAGTTTTCTTTCTGAGAGGCGACCATGAAGCGGCTGATACCGATTTCCTTGATGATCCTTTGCTGCAGCCTCCCCTTGGCTCGTGCGGATAGCCAAGAGGAAGCCAGAGCCGTCATCCGCCGCGGCATCCAGGCCCAGGGCGGCGAAGGCTTGCTCAGCCGGGCGAAAGCCATGCAGGTGAAGGGGAGCGGTTTCCTGAAGGAGGCCAGATACACGAGCTCGTTGCTCAAGCAACTGCCGGCTCTGTACAAGGATGTGACCCATTTTGAAGGCCCCGATAACCGGCTGACGGTAATTATTGTCCTGAACGGCGACAAATGCTGGGTGCAAACGGGTGAGGACAAGCCCGAGGAGGATGCCAACACACGAGCCGAGCTGAAGGAGCTGGCTCAGGTCGAAGACGTCGCCAGTCTAGTGCCCGTGCTCAAGGAAAGCGGCTATGCGCTGGGTCCCCTAAGCGAAAAAGTCGTCCGGGAGCAGCGCGCCGTCGGTGTTCGGGTGACGCGAGCGGGCCAGCCGGATGTCAGCCTGTATTTCGCCAAGCTCACCGGGCTGCTCGTAAAGGTGGAATACAAACACAAGGACCCGATGAGCGGCAAGCAAGCGTTGATGGAGTCTTTCATCACGGAGTATCAGGAAATCGATTCTCTTGCCTCGAACGAGCAAGTGCTCAAGGCCGCCAAAATAACCGCGGACGGTCCCGCCCTGCTGGAATTGTTGCGAAAACAAACCGTCGATGACGCCAGGCGCAGCAAGGCCGGGCCGCTCATTCGCGAATTAGGCAATGCAGATTTCGAAACGCGCGAAAAGGCCGAGAAGGAATTGCTCGCCCTGGGAGCAGCAGCGGTTCCAGCCCTGTCCGAGGCGCTGAAAGACGCCGACCCGGAAATCGCCTCGCGCTCCAAGGAATTGCTGAAGCGGATCGGCACGGCCACGGATTCCGCAGTCCTGCTCGCCGCGCTGCGCTTGATCGCCAGCCAGAAGCCGGAACGGGCTGCCGAAACGTTGCTCGCTTACCTTCCCAGCGCTCCCAATGAAGAAGTGCGGCACGAAGTGGTCGCCACCCTTGCGGCGGTAGCCATGCGGGAAGGAAAACGGGACAAAACGCTCGTGCAAGCGTTGTCCGACAAGGACCCGATTCGGCGCGCAGCGGCAGCGGCGGCCCTGGGAGAACAGGCGACCGGCGGCAAGGAAAGAGCGGCCGTACGGATTTATCTTCCGGGCCTGAAGGTCGCCGTCAAAGGAGTGGACTATCGAGACGGCAAGGAAGAACGGACCTGGGAGCTTGCCGACGTCAAATTCTTCGACTACTTTCCCGAGTCGGCCTTTGCAAAACCGAAATAAGATCCTCGAGGTTGCCGGGCGACGTAAGTCAGGCTGAAAGCCTGACCTACGCGCATGGCAATTCATCAGTTGCTCTTGCCCTTGTCCTCCGGCTTGTCCTTGTCGGTCTTGCTCTTGTCATCCGCTTTCGCCTTGTCCGAGCCGGCATCCTTGTTCTTTTGCTCGTAAGCTGCTTTCTCCTTGTCCATCATTTCCTGTTTCCGTCGCATTGCATCCATCATCTGTTCATTGCTCATTTTCGGACCGCTGCCACTGCCCTTGGTGGAAGTGGTTGAATCGGAACAACCTACCGTTCCCAGGCAAAGCCCGAGTCCCAGAGTCAAAACCGTCAGGCTGCGCGCAGTACGCATGAAACGTCTCCCGGTAAGCACGCCGGCCGGATCAGGAAGATCGCCAGCGCTCAACCATTGAACGCCGCGATGACCCGGGTCAGCGCGTCCGGAAGGTAGTCTAAGGCCGGGCCAGAGTACACTCCAGCAAAAAACATGACCCAGAAAGCGGAATTTGCAGGGCACGCATCCATGAACTAGGCTTGCTGGCGGATGATAGAGGAGCCTGCGTACCGAGGAGTTTTGAGGCCATGTCAAAAAAAGGACCGCCCGTCCACGTTGAACATGTCGAAGACGTAGCTTCGGAAGACAACCGTGGCCGCGTGCGGCACCAGTGCAGGCTGGGAAGCTTTCACCGCAGCCATCGGTGCGGCTGTGACACCGGCATCCTCGCGGACATTCGCGACATTTCTGCGACCGGCATCGGTCTCACAGTCCGCCGCCGTTTTGAGCCAGGCTCGCTGCTCTTTGTCGAACTGGTCTGCTCCTTCGATGCCTCTACGCATTTGATTCCCGTAACGGTCATCCATGCCAGCGAGGTGGACAACGGCCATTGGCTTCTTGGTTGTAACTTCCCGCGCGCCTTAAGCCAGACAGAGCTCGCCGATCTGGTTCTGGATAAACCTGTGGGACGCATCTTTACGTAGAAGCCTGGCACGCCAGCCACGTCCGTCGAGACTCTTTAAGGTTTACGCAGACCATTCTTGCGGCGATCAAACGTCATTGCCGCGCCCGTCCCCGCCAAAAAATGACTCTTATGTGAAGGCCGCCCTAACAGCTTCGGCGGTACGGCTTTTGCACCGTCTGGCTTTTCGACGGAAACAACCGCTGTGCCAGAAGGGCGAAATTATGAATCAATATCCCCCTCAAGCAGCTCCTTGTGAACAAGAAGAGGTTCATGTCACGGTACCGGTGCCTGAGGAGGAAGTCTGCGAGGATGCGCGCGAATGGAGAGGGCTTCCGCACGAGCTCCTCGACCGCGTTCTCGACCCGTGAACTCCTCAGAGATGTCCCGTTCTTGTTCGTGAGCTAGAGTTTTACTGTTTCGACGGCGCCTGCAATTCTGCCTTTCGCGGTACGCGCCGTGCCCGCATTCGGCGGACGGAGGAGCTCACCATGCTGGCGAAGGCGAAACCGCAGGAACTTACCCAGGTCGGCGATTACGATCTTCTCGAAAGACTGGGTGAAGGCGCCATGGGGACGGTCTATCGCGGCCGCCATCGGCCCACCGGCCTTATCGTGGCCATTAAGATTGTCCATGAGGACGTGGCCAAGGACACGCTCCTGCTCAAACGCTTCGAGCGTGAATTCCAGACGGCGCGGCGGCTCAACCATCCGAACATGGTGCACAGCCTGGAACTGGATTTGAAGGCCACGCCCCCTTATCTGGTGATGGAGTTCGTGGACGGCGCCAACCTCAGCGACATCATCGACAGCCAGGGAGCTCTCCCGGAAAGCCAGGCCGTTGCCCTTATCACGCAGGTGGCCGAAGCCCTGCAACAAGCGCATGAGAACGGCATCTTTCATCGCGACGTCAAGCCGGACAACATCCTTGTCACCACCGACGGCCAGGCCAAGCTGACCGACCTTGGCGTGGCCAAGGACCTGCACAACGATCAGGACCTCACGTCCATGGGCAAGGGGCTGGGCACTCCCCATTTCATGGCTCCCGAGCAATTGCTGAACGCCAAGAACGTCGATGCCCGCTGCGACGTGTACGCGCTCGGCGCCACGCTCTACACGATGGTGACCGGCGTCATTCCATTTCATACGGATGAGCCGCTCATCACGGTCTTCAAGAGAAAGGCGCGCAATCAATACACGCCGCCGCGCAAGCTGCTGCCAACGATCAGCGAGCGCATGGCGCAAGCCATTGACAGCGCCATGCAGGCAGAAGCGGGCCAGCGTTACGGTTCGTGTATTGAATTCATCGAAGCGCTCACTGGCCAGCCGTTCCCGCGCAAGTCCAAAGAAGAGTCCCGTCCCGTGGCGCTGCCGCGCGCGGAAGCAGTCCTGGTGAAGCCGCCTCCCGGAGAGCGCCGCGCCGCCATTCGTTATGCCTCCAAGGCGCATGGCAAATGCCAGTCGGTGGGCGGCGAAAAGTATCCGCGCTGGCGCGCCTACGTACGCGATGTCTCGGCGGTCGGCATCGGCCTGCTGCTCAACCGCCGCTTCGAGCCGGGCGCCACGCTCATCGTCGAATTGCAGGGCAAGGCGCGGCCGCGCCATCTGCTGGTGCGCGTCGTGCGCATGACAAAACATGCGTCGCGCGAGTGGCTCCTCGGCTGCAGCTTCCTGTCCAGGCTCAATGAAGATGCGGTCAACGAGCTGTGCAAATCGATGTGACGAAGCCGGAACCGCCAGATCGCGCTGTGAAAACCCTAGGAGACAATCCGCCGCGCCGTGCAAGCTGCCTGGTAGCTGCTTTCCAGGTCCAGCGGAAGGCAGAGATCGGGTTGCAGCCAGAGGGGTAGCGTGGGCAAGGAATCGCCCAGGGACAAATGGTGAGCCCAGACCTCCAGGTGAAGACCCTGAGACGCGACAACGGTGCGGTGGGCGACGGCGTAAAGATCATGGCTGCCCGCGCCGGCGGTGGTGAGCGGCGTCTGCAGGAGCTCGAGCAATTCCGCGTGCAGATTAGCCGAGCGTTCCGTGACCACGTCCACGACGATCACGCTCACGCCGCTCTGCAAATAGCTGGCGCATTTAATCGCGAACATGCGGCGATTCGCCGGGCGGTCCTTGTTCGCGGGGCTCACCAGTTCAATCGCCGCCACCAGCCGGGGGCCTTCCTCTTCTCTGAGCACCTGGACTTCAAAAAGATCGGTATCCTGAAAATCCAGCGGGGCACTGGCGACGGGCCGCGGTGGAGCCCATACGGCCACGCCACCGGATTCCGAACTTGGAGCAGTGCCGTCCTCTGTAAAGGTTCCGACGTCAATCTCTATCTGACCGCCCAGCTTGACGCGCGCCTCCGCCACAAAGCGGTCCGGCAGCAAGGACTGATTGAGCATGATCGCCATGGCTTCGGCCCAGGCGCCATGAAAGCTGTCCCAGTGCCGCCGTTGACTCAACGGCGGCCGAAAATGATCGAGCAAAGGCATGGGATTCTCTTTCGTTCCTCCAATCCACGCACAGGCTGTGTTCTTTTCCAACGGCTGCTTGATTGTATCAGAGCATGGCCGCTGAGCGCAGCATGCGCTCTCTCGCGCGCGCATACCCGTAATTGCAAGGCTAGTTGTTTAACCCGGAGCCAGCGGCGACGGCGATATCAGTCCGCTGACCGCCGTCGCCGCTGGCTCCAGGTTAAACGACTCGAGCGGCACACAAACTTGCCCTCTTTCTCAGCGCGCCGTGTAACCGCCGTCCACAGCAAGAATGGCGCCCGTAATAAAACTCGCCTCGTCTGAGGCCAGGAACAATACCGCGGCGGCGATTTCGTCGGCGCGGCCGATGCGGCCCATGGGATGGCCGGCGATGAGCATGTCGAGAAAGGCTTGAGGATCGCCCGACATCTCCATGCCGCGGCGGAGCACGGGGGTATCGACCGTACCTGGACAAACGCAGTTGACGCGAATGTTCTGCCGGGCATACTCG
Source organism: Gemmataceae bacterium (assembly GCA_035939715.1). Lineage (GTDB taxonomy): Bacteria > Planctomycetota > Planctomycetia > Gemmatales > Gemmataceae > DASZFN01. The sequence continues at coordinate 13,428 of DASZFN010000077.1, forward strand.
ACCGCCAGTTGCCGCGTCATCTCGACGACGGCGCCTTTGCTGGGCGCGTAGGGCGCCTGGTTAGGAATGCCGACCAGGCCCGAGATCGAACCGTTGATGACTATGGCGCCGCCCGGCGGTTGCTGAAACAGCATCTGGCGGACCGCTTCCCGGCAGCAGATAAAGACTCCCCTGGCATTCACCCCCATGACCTGGTCCCAATCCTCATCCGTCGTCTTGAGCAGGTCGCCCGAGTAGCCAATGCCGGCGTTGGCGAAGAGGACATCGAGCCGGCCGAACTCATGGACCGTCTTCTCGATTGCCTGGCGCACCTGGCCGGTGTGCGTCACGTCGGCGGCAAGGGCCAGGGTCCGATGGCCGACGCGGCGTAGACGAAGCGCCGCCTCTTCCGCCAAAGCAAGTTGCGTATCGATGAGTGTGACGGCAGCGCCTTCCCGGCAGAACAGTTCCGTCGTGGCCAGGCCGATGCCGGAGGCCGCCCCGCTGATCAACGCCACCTTGCCGTGCAGGCGTGGCTTCATGGCTTTTGCCACCTCATTGCAAGCGCAGGATTGTGAACGAGTAAGCCGGGAACGTGTACGTGGTCCGCCCCATTTTCCATTCCGGTTGCCAGGTGCGCATTTTCGGTGCAATGCGCTGAGGATCGTCTGCTGTATTTTCATCGCGGAGCTGCCCGGAGATTTCCACAACCCGCGCGGTCGAAGCTTGGGGCGAAAAGCCGGCGATGGCTATGTCACTCGTTACCGGCCGCGTGTCAACATTGACAACCTGGAGCTGGACGATCTTGCCATCGCCGCTCCGCTTGGCGGTTACATCCAGCGCATTGCCCGGACTCTGGACGTCCGCTTGAACACACTCCGGCAAGTAGTTGCGGG
>DASZFN010000078.1:0-31028 GCA_035939715.1 Gemmataceae bacterium
CGCCCTTGGCCAGCATCCCCTCCCAGAGTGCGGCGCCTTTCTCATCGGGCTTCCGTCCCAGCACATCCCGGTAAAGCGCCGCCACGAAGAGCGCGTCGGTGCCGCCCGCCCGGCGGAAATATTCCGGCGATCCGGCAATGATCGCCTCTATCTGATCGATCCCCGCCCCCTGGCTCAGGTCGGCGGCAAACGCTGCCCGGCCGACCGAGTCGGGTTTGCGCCCGAGGAGCTTCTGGTAAGCGTCGTCCACCTCCCGTGCGTGGTACTCCGGACTATCGAGGAAGTCCAGCGCGACCTGCGCCAGCGAAGTGCCGGCATCGAGCTGGCTGCTCCACAAGGCCCTGCCGGCCGCGTCCGCGTTGCGAGCGAACACGGTGCTGTAGAGCATGTCCGTGAGGCGCTGGCCGAACGTGCGCGTGTCGCGCGGCAACACCGGGACGACGGCGTTTCGGAAGTCACCGAAGTCCTGCCCTTGCACAGCTTGCCCCGCCTGGTTGACGAAGGACACAGAGATCTCCGACGTCCTTGCGCTTTCGAAGACAAAGACGATGGCGCCGCTGGCCATCGCCAGATCGCTGACCCCGTCGCCATTGAAGTCGCCGGCCACGATGTCGTCTGCTTGAAAGCCAAGGGCCGAGGTGTTTGTAGCGAAGTGGCCGTCCCCTGAATTGCGCATAACGACCAGTCGGGCGCCTTCGCCGACGACCAGGTCGGTGGACCCGTCGCCGTTGAAGTCCCCGGCTACGAGCGACAGGGGTCCTGTGCCGACAGGCACGTCGAGCCGTGGGAGGAAACGCCCTTGCCCCGCGTTCAGGAAAACCGAGACAGTGCCGGAGTCGTGGTTGACCACAGCCAGGTCGGGGAGCGAGTCCCCATTCAGAAAGGCGGCCTGGATCGCCACGGGATCGGCGCCAACGGCCAGGGTATCGGCGCTTAGGAAGTGCCCGCCCGGTCCGTTGTGGAACAGCGTGACAGTATTGTCTGTTTGATTCGCCACCGCCAGGTCGGGAAGTCCGTCGCCGTCAAAATCGGCGGCGGCGAGCGCAATAGGCCCGCGGTCCGTGGGCATCACGCCGCCTGGGCTGAACGTACCATGGCCGTCGTTAAAGAATAGCTCCACCTGATTATCGTCGTGGTCGGCGATGGCCAGATCGATGTGGCCGTCGCCGTTGAAGTCGGCGGCGACAATGGCCGCTGCCCCGTTCCCGGTGCTGGACCTGAACCCCAAGGGGAAGTCGTAGCCCTGGCTTAGGATAACATCAAGTTCGTTGCCGGCCGTTAACGCCAGGTCGGGGACTCCGTCGCCGTTGAAATCGGCGGCGACCGCGCTGGCAGTGCGAAGGCCGAACATATTGAAATGGCTGATGACAGGAATGTTACCGCCGCCTACGGCGGGCAAAAACACTGCGATGCCGCTGTTCACTTGGCCGTTCGTCGGCGAGGAGAACGTCGTCAGCAGGGCCAGCCCGGAACTACTTGTGAATTTGCCCGCCGCAATCGTAGCCACCGAGCCGGGCAGGGTTAATGTATTCACGTTCCCGAAGGAAACCTGACCGGGCTGGGTCTGCACCCAGCCGGCCTGCGGTACTTCGACGATCGCGTAGTTGTCGGCGTTGAGATCGTCGAACCGGTACAGGCCCCGCTCAGTCTCTGGATCAATCGTACCATCTCCGTTCAGGTCCAGCGCGTGCGTGACCTGGGAATCGATTACACTGTGATTGCGGTCCAGGAGCTGAATGGTCCAACCGTCCACGCCCGGTTCGCCTGGTTCGTGGACGCCGTTGCCGTTCAGGTCGTTGAACACTTGACCCTGGATGGAGTTGTTGGGGCGCACGGCCACGGTCACAGTTGCCGTTGCAGAGGCATTGTTGCTGTCGCGAATGGTGTAGGTGAAGGTGTCCGTGCCGAAGAAGCCGGGAGGCGGACGGTAGGAGATGCCGGCGCCGCCGCCGGTGATGATTACCTGGTCCCCCTGCACGCCGTTGGCCACGTCCGTGATTACCAGCGCGCCGACCGTGCCCGGGGCATTGCGGTCGTTGGCCAGAACATCGAGGGGCGTTGGCCCACTGTCATGGATAACCGTCAAGCTGTCGTCCTGGGCCGTGGGCGGAGTGGCGGCCTGGAGAACGAGCACGACCACGTCTGCCGTGCTCCGATCGCCGAAGTCGTCGCGCGCCGTGTACTGGAAGTGGTCGAGACCTGTGAAGTCCGCCGCCGGGGTGTACAGGACGGGGCCATGGTCGGCGGCGATGCTGACCAGACCGCCGTGGTCCCCCTGCGTGACAGCAACGACGGTCAGCGGGCCGGTCCGCCCGGGGGCATCCGTGTCGTTGGCCAGCACGTCAATGGCGTGGGCGGGACTGGCAGGGCCGACCGTGGCCACGTCCATTTGCAGGCGGAGCGGTTGCGGATCGCTGAGCGTCACGACCGCGACAGACGGCGTGCCCAGCACCGCCCCGCCGCCGGGAATGCCGAGCATGACGCTGAAGTTCTCGTCGGGCTCGGGCACGCCGTCGTACAGGAGAGGCAGGACTATGGCCCGGGCGATTTCACCGGCGTGGAGGGTAAGGACGTCGGCAGTGCTCCTGTAATCGGTGCCGGCCTGCGCGGTGCCGTCGATGGTCTCGTAGGCCACGACTAGGTCCGTGCGCGTATCGCCGATGCGCGTTACATAGACAATGGCGGCCCCGGCCGCCTGGGAGAAGTGGTAATCCGCCTGCCCGAATTGGACCAAGGTGAATGGCGGGGGGTTAGAGGGCACCACCGCCAGTGCCTGAATATTGCCGGTGCCGCCGATCGTGCCGGCGGAGTTGGTGCCGCCGGTCGCCAGGTCCACCGTGAGCAATGTTTCCGTCTGAGTAACCGGGTCAAACCGTCCCAGCGCGAAGGCGTCGTCGGCAGGGCCGCCGACCGTCAGGGCGTCAACGTCCGCCAGGGGCCCTACGGAAGCAAGCTGGCCGTTGTCCGGCGTGGGATGCTTACCGCTGCTTCCGCCGAGTGTCGCCAGAAAGTTGTTTGCCGAATCGACGGCGTACAGCCGCGTGAAAGAGGCATCGACCACCTGATTGGTGTAGGCAAAGCCCCGCAATACCGGGGCCGCATTGCCCTGGTTGACGTCACCGGTCACGTATTGGAGATTCACAATGGCGTCGTCCATTATGGACGCATCGAAGGGGTTGATGAGCCGGCTGTGGTAGACGGGCGCCGCTCCGGCCGTTTCAATGACGGTGATTTCGCGGATTGCGTCCGCAAACGGGTCGAAACTCGAGAAGATTTTGAAGGAGCTAAAGAGCGAATTGTCGCCGGGATCCAGGCCGATCGAGAAGTCACCGACCAGCGTGGCCTGGCCGGAAGTCAAATCCACGGTGTAAAGATGCTTGGCGCTCAGTCCGTAAAGCTGGCTCGTATCGGGGCGGAAGGCGATGGTGCTAAGCTGGTCGCCCGATTGCAAGTTGCTCACCAGCGCGCTGGTTGCCAAGGTGCCGGGCGAGGCGCTGTCGAACGTCTCAATCCGATTGACAGGCAGCGGGGAAGGGTCCACCAGAGCCGCGATCGTGCTCAGGACCAGGCGATCTTCGAGCGGCTCGAGCCACGGCCGGCGGTTTCGGGCGGATCGGGTGCGCGGGTGGGGACGCGGGTGCGGCGACATGGCGTGCTCCTGTAAGAAAAAGTCCGGCCCGCGCTACCATGAGGCGATCCGTGTCCCGGACGCGGCAGGCCATGCGCCTCGGGCTTGCGGCAAGTCCATCTGGGCCTGTGGTACAATTGAAACGGCTGTCGCCCCCGGCGCGCAAACTGAGCGCCGGGGCGGCCGAGGCCGGTGAGGACGTTGCTTGGCGGCATGAACTCACCGGCCGCCTTTATTCCAGTTCAGCTTGCCTTTTTCCGTTCGCCGTGCCGCGTTCAGGCGCCGCGACGCCATCCCGGTGAAGGCGGTTGTCGCGAACCGCTTCACTGGCGAGTCGTTATCTTCGCCTCCAGATCCGCGAGCACTTTATGGAAGTCCTCGCGGCTACGTAGCGCGGCGAGGTCGTTCTCCGTCCTGAGCTTTTTCAAGTCCTTGTAACCCTTGCCGACCGCTTCCCGGACAGACTCAACAGCGCGGCGGGCATAATCCATCGCCAACTGCTTGCGGCGTTCGTCTGTCAGCCTGCTGTCCTTGGCGGCCAATTCGGAAGCACGCGCCAGCGCGCAAGCAGCCAGGAAAAAATCCTTGACGGGATCCAGGGAAAATTGCTTGAACTCCTCGATGGCCGCGGCAACGCTTGCATGGTCTCCGAGGTCCACGCCGTTTATCGCCACAAACCAGCGGTTTTCGCGATAGCCCGACCGGAAACTGCTATGGCGCGGATTGCTCTTGAGCGCCACCAGGTGGAGGGGCGCCGCCTGGTGCAACAACTCACACGAAGCCTGAAGCTGCTTTTGCTGCCGGCGGAGTATGCCCAGTTGCGACAGCCGCGTTGCCAGGGTGTGCTGCAGACCGGGATCGTGCGGCAGACGCGCCACCTGCTTTCGGGCAATGGCCAGGGCTTCCAGCAAATGCGGCTCACCCTCGCTGGCCCGGTTCGTGTTCATCAACAGCAGACCCAGATTGCTCTCGCTCCTGTTCAACGTTGCCCAGTACTCCGGCATGTCGGGATAGTCCTCCGCAAGCCGCCTGGCCTCATGAAGGGCATCGCGGTCGAAGGGTTCGGCATCCTGAGAACGCCCGGTTTCCAACAGCAGGATTCCCAGGTTTCCCAGGCAGATGCTCAGCTCGTTTCGGTACTGCGGCACGGCGGGAAACTCCGCCGCCAGGCGCCGGAACAGCGCCAGGGCGTCCCGGTAGGCCTGCTCGATCTCGGCCGGCTTCCCCTTGCTCTTGAGCCGGTTCGCGAGATTGTTATAGCCCTGGGCCAGGACCAGCCGGTACTCCGCATTCGTGGACGACTCGGCCACGAGGCCCTTTAGAATTTCGATGCATTTGTGCATGGCGCCCAGCGCTTCTCGCGAACGCGGTTCGCCCATGCCCGCCAGGACCTGGTTCAAGGCGCCCTCGCTGCGCGCCAGGAATAGTCGATAGTCCTGAATGTCGGGAAACTGAGCGACGAGCGGTTCAAGAAGGGCAATGGCCTTCTTGAAGGACGTCTCCGCCTCTTCGGACCGCTTCTGGTCCAGAGCGAGCTGCCCCAGGATGAGGTAAGTAAGCGCCTGGTTGCGCTGGTATTCGGCCGCGGCCGGGTGGTCGGCGATCAGGCCTTGCCCGGTGACCAGGGCGGACATGAACGCCGCCCGACCCTCGTCCTGTTTGTTGATCCTGACCAGCGCTCGGCCGAGATCTCTTTGCGCCCCGGCGAGATCCCGCCGGTAACGGGCTTCCCGGGGAAAGTCGGCCGTCAGTTGCTCAAACCGCCGGAGCGCTTGCCGATAAATGTCTGCTGTTTCCGGCGCTGGCGCCAGCCGGTAACGGATACGGCCCACGTTGGCGAGGGCCCGCGCGGCACCATGGCGGCTGGCTTCGTCGTCGGCCGTGTCCGTGGCGAATTCCTCGTAAGACTGCAAGGCCTGCCGCAGGAATTTCTTGTGCTCTTCCGTCAGATTTTGCTGCCTGGCCAGCAAATCCTCCAACATCAAAGACGTCATGGCGTCGAGCGCTTCGCGCGCCTGCCCCCTGCGCTTGCTTTCGGCCGCCCGCGCCCTCTGCTCGGCATCCAGGGCGGTGTGGGTTCGGTCGCGCTCCCTTTTGAGCGTCACCAGCCCGAAGCTCAGGCCCACCAGCGCTGTCAACAACATCATGCCAAGCAATGTGAGCGGCAGCAGCACGCGCTTGTTCCGCCGCGCGAACTTGTGGAAGCGGTAAGCCGCCGACGGCGGACAGGCCTGAACCGGCTCGTCGCGCAGGTAATGCTGCACGTCGTCGGCCAGCGCACTGGCCGATTCGTAGCGCCGGTTGCGGTCCTTCTCCAGGCACTTCATGACGATCCAGTCCAGCTCGCCGCGGAAGAGCTGGCTCAGACGCTTCGGCGCGCTCTTCCGATGGGTCGCAAACGTTGTCGCCGCCTGGCCCAGCGTGCTCATGCGCGTGCTTGGTTTGGGCGGTTCCTCCTCGCGGATGATGCGGCGCATTTCGTCGTAGCCGGCTTCCTTGAAGCGTTCCTTTTCAAAGGGCGTCGTCCCGGTGAGCAGCTCGTAAAGCAGTACGCCCAGCGAATAGATGTCGCTGCGCGTGTCCACGTCCAGGCCACTCATGGCCGCTTGTTCCGGAGACATGTACAGCGGTGTCCCCATGAACTGAGCGAAATTAGTGAACAGCGTCTTGTCCGTTAACGGCTCGCCGGTTGCCTTGGCGATGCCGAAATCGATGACCTTGACGACCGGCGTGCCGTCGTGCAGCGTCACCAGCACGTTAGACGGCTTGAGGTCGCGGTGGATGATTCCCTTCTGGTGCGCATGCTGGACCGCCTGACAGACGGCCAGAAATAACGGCAGACGCTCCCGAGGCGTCAACTGCTCCTGGTCGCAATAGTCGGTGATGGGGACGCCCTTGACCAGCTCCATGACGAAGTAGGGCCGGCCGCTGGCGGTCTCGCCCCCGTCCAGGATGTGGGCGATGTTCGGATGGTCCATCAGCGCCAGCGCTTGCCGCTCCGCCTCGAAGCGGGCGATCACCTGCCGCGTGTCCATCCCCGGCTTGAGGATTTTCACGGCGACCTTGCGGCGCACGGGCTGCTGCTGTTCGGCCATGAAGACCACCCCGAAGCCGCCCTCGCCAATCAGCTCGAGCAGCTTGTACGCGGCCACCTGCGTTCCCGGCGCCTCGCAAACGATTGGCTCATCCATCCTTGGGGCCAGCGGCGCAGCCGGCGCTTCGAGGAAACTCCCCGCCTTGTCGAGGGCGCCCAGCAGGCTTTCCACTTCGGCGCGCAGCCGCACGTTTTCCCCGCACGCCTGGGCGACGTACCGGGCCCGCTCGGCCGGCTCGGCCACTTCCAGCGCCTTGCTGAAAACCATCTTTAAATCAAGAACGGACCCATTCATGTACCCACTCTCCTGTCTCCCTCTCTATGCGCTGTTCCGCTGGGAGTACTGCCAAAAAAAGTGGAAATCTTGGCGTCGCCTACGGCGCGGAGAGATCTTCGCCTGGATGCAAGCGACGATACAGCCAGGCACGGGCGAAGGACCAGGTCCGATAGGCGGTGCGGCTGGCAAGCCCCAGGACCTCGGCGCCTTGTTCCGTCGTCATGCCCGCGAAATAGCGCAGCTTGACCAGCTCCGCCGCCTCACGGTCGACCGCGGCCAGCTGATCCAGTGCCTCGTTCAGAGCGAGCAGGTCATCGACTGGCGAATCAATCAGGATATGCTGCTCTTCCAGGTCGACCTGGCGTCGTCCCCCGCCATGCCGGACGCGGCCCTTGCGTCGGGCGTTGTCGACCAGGATGCGGCGCATGGCCTCGGCCGCCGCCGCCAGGAAGTGCCGGCGGCCGTGCCACTGTGGCTGCTTGTCGGCGTCCACGAGCCGGAGATACGCTTCATGCACCAGCGCTGTGGCCTGAAGGGTCTGGCCCGGCTTCTCGTGCGCCAGTTTTTGCGCCGCCAGCTTGCGCAGTTCGTCGTAAACCAGCGGCAAGAGCTGCTCCGCAGCTTGGGGCTCCCCTTGCTCAATGGCTACCAGGATGCGCGTGATGTCTGTCATGAGGCCGGGCAGCACCGGGCGAACGTACTTGACAGTGGCAATCTCGAGTCAGCGGGGCCATTTTCATGCAGGGAGAATCATCCCGCGCGCGCGCCGGGAGGTCAACCCACAAGCGATCTAGTCCTCTTCGTTTTCCATGCTTCTTCGTGAAAGCATCATGGCACATAAGTGGTGTCTAATGCCGCCGTTTTCAGACAGGGGTCGGTTGTGCGGACTGTCCCATGCCTCGTTCAGCCTAAAGGTCTCATATGCGGGCTCTGTGTCCAGAAATTGCAAAATCGGCACGCGCCAACTGTAGAGTGGTTTGCCACTCTGGTCACGTACCACGGCCGGTGGAAATTTGCCGAACACGTCATGGTAGTTAAGCAGGGCAAGACCGATATGCTGAAGGCTGTTTTGTGACCGGACATAGCCTTCGCCGTCCATGGCCTTGATTATCATTGGGGAAAGAAGGAAGAGGGGCCCGCAGTCATTACGCCAAGAATCAGCCATGCTTTCCAGGACATGGCCTGATTGTCCGCTCTTTACCCCCCCCGAACGCAAGCAGCCCGACCGGTAGCCGCGACTTGTCCTCCACCGTTATGAGTCGGGCGCGGGTCTTTCGTGATTGAATCCAGGAAGGACAATCGGCATTATGTGCCTAGTGGCGCCATTCGGTCTCTCGACGGAGCCGCAAACATGAACGCTTGAACAAGAGTAAGTCGATGAGTGATTACTTGCGCGAGGTCGGCCGAACCGCCCGAATCCTGGCAATTGTTGGGCTGAGCCTCACGGTCGCTGTGCTGGCGGTTCTGAACCTTCTCCTGGTCGTGGCGGTGATGGGCGGGGGAGTGCCGGCCAGGATGCTGGGGCCGCTGGTGGGTTCCGCGCTATTGTTCGGCTTTTTGATCTTTGCCTCCACGTGGATGTTGCTGCGGTTGCTACAGGGGTCGCGGTCCCGCAACCAGACGACGATGATGCCGGTCTGGTTCGTTCAGATGTTCTGAATATTGTTGGGTGCGGGGAGCGTTTTCGCAGCAGTGGCGGGCCAGCAGCCGCTGTTCGTCATCGAGGGGTTGGCTGTTTCCCTGACTATGATTTTCCTTCCGAGGCGATTGCGTAGAAGCCGACGATCCGGTGATAGTGGACGAGATGCCGGAACTGGCCAATGCACCGTTGGGCTTGTCCATTCTCTACTTGCTTCGGCAAGCAAAAGGCCAGGCTCCGGCCATGGCACGCACGCTGATCCTGCGTACCAAGCAAGAAATCCAGGATGCAGTGCTGCAGCACAATTTGGTAGAATTAATTGAAACCGTGGTGCTCTACAAGTTGCCCCGGCTGAGCCGGGAGGAGATCCAGGCCATGTTGCAAGTGCACGATATTCGCGAGACGCGCGTCTACCAAGAAGCCAAGGAAGAGGGCCTGAAGGAAGGCATGGAAAAAGGGATGGAGAAAGGGATGGAGAAAGGGATGGAAAAAGAGCGGCTTCGCCTCGTCTCCAAGATGGCTGCCAGGAACATGTCCGCTGCCGAGATCGCCGATATTGTTGGACTGGACGAAGAGTTTGTACGCCAGCAGCTGGCCAACGGCTCCACCAAATCATCGTAAAGCCAAGCATGAATAGTCGGCACGCCTCGGAGGAATAGATCCGGTCCGACTGTCCGACCCACCCCCGGCTCAAAAAACCTGGCAAACTCGGCATTGTCTCAACAGAAAAACGGTGGACAGTCTCCAGTCCATTCTGGGTGTGCCAGCGCAGTGCAATCTATTAAGTCGTTCGCTCCAATGGAGTTATGGAATATCTTTGATTGCGCGTCCCGAAAGGGCGCAATCAAAACTGTCCGCCGCGAGGAAACTCAAGACCTTTTGGCAGATAGCCATGTTGGTTGGGGCACTGTTTCCGGTTCTACATCCCTTCTTCACACGCACTTCAAAATCAGTTCCTATCCTAACGCTCCCATGACTGCGCTGTTAACGCGGCCGGACTTCAAGGCAGGCACTGCCGCCATTGAGCAGATCTACGTCACCCACTGCCTGCACGGCGAGGGGGCGCATCGGCAGGCGGGCTTCAATATTCGGGCCTGTTCCACGCAGGATGCGTTGCTGCACCGCTTTGCCCTGGAATATCCGCATTATGTGCTGCCGGCCGGCACGATGGCCGACGATGTGTCCGCGCTCCCGCGGCGCCTGGCGCTGGTGCGCATTCCCGGCGGCCAGAGTGCCCTGATTCATTCGGTCTTCTTGCCGGATGCCGGCCGCGGACGGGCCAATAATTTCTTCTCGCACATCCTTATCCTGCCGGCCATTCCGCCGCACAAGGCTCTCGCCGCCTGGGGGTCGCCGGAATGGGTCACATCCAGCAATCGGCAGGACAGTCCCGAGCTGCTGCCGCTCGAAGACTTGCCCACGGCGGGCCCGGTGAATGATGCAGCCGTCACGGCGTTCCTTCAGAGATCCGCGCCCCTCATGGACGGCAAACTCGGCCTGTCCGGCTGGCCGGAGCGCTTGTCCGGCGCGGGCGGAAAGCGGCGTGGGCTGCTGCGCCTTGTGCTGCGTGGCTGTCAACTCGCTTTGCAGCAGCCGCCAACCGCAGCGCGATGCCGGTTCTATATCCTGGCAGAGCCGGAGCTGACGGCGCTCCTGCTGTACGCCGCGGCCCGGCTCTTGCCCCAGGCGCTGGCGGCAACGTTGACCTTTTCCACCTACGAGCATGCGCGCCGCGACCTGCGGCTGTACAAGCACGCCCGCGTGATCGGCACCTGTCTCGCCGCTAAGCCGCCAGCGGCATATCACCAGCCGCAAGCGACAGACCAAGCCGAAGGGTTCCCGAAAGAGTTCTACACCGCGCGCGGCTATGCCCTGGACACCTTCCGTCATGAGTTCTCGAACGAGCTGACGCCGCCGGCAGAGAAGGAGATCGAAGAGTGGCTCGACCTGGCGGCACAAGGGGATTGGGACACCATCGACCAGATCCACGGCTTGCTGGGGACGAAGAGCTCCGTGCTGGTCTCGCTGGCGGAGGCCAGGCAAGCGTTCAGGCTTTCCCAGCTGCTGGCCGCGGGCCAGGCCGGGACCGACGACCTGTTCGCGGCACGACGTTCCTCTTGGGGGCCGGCCATTCTCGACAGGCTGCGCGACAAGGTCTGGCCGATCGTGCGCGACGGCAGCCTGACGAATGACCGCCTGCGCGAGGAATTCGCGGAGCTGCTCGAACTGCATGTTCCTGAACTCGAGCAACGCCTGGCCAACGCCCTGCAGACGCAGTCGCCGACGGACTGGCAGCCGCACTGGCGGCTGCTCCAATTTGCCGTGCATGAGGATGCCACAAGGTTGTGGGAGGCTTTTCATCGCGTCTTACCCGAGCCACCCTATGCACCCGACTTGCGCGTGGCGCTTTTGCAAGAATTGCACCGCCTGCAGTTGACCCGGCACCCGCGCAAGCTTCATTTTCACAGGTTGCTGAAGCATTGCGACAATGCAGACCTGGTGCGACTGGCCGAGTCCTCTCTGGACCGCAGATGGCTCATCCGGGCGCTGTGCTACGCCCTTCTGGAAGCGGAGACCATGCAGGAGGCGGTGCGGCAACTGCATGGCGGCGACGCTGAGCTGGTGCGAATTTTCTGGGAGCAGCTTCGGCTGATCGCCAAGGAAGCGCTGCGCCGGCAAATCCTGGCTCCCCTCTTTCCTGCCTCGGAAGCAGGCCGTCATTTTCTCAGCCGTTCCCTGAAAGCCGGCTGTTCCTTGCCGGCCGACACCTGGGACTGGCTGCTGGATAAGCTCGGCGCCTGGCAGGCCGAGTGGCGTGGCTTCTGGATGACAAACAATCATCTGGGCCGCTTCCTCAATTTGCTGAAAGGCGCGGGCGATCATGCGGCGCCGCTTTGGCAGCGCCTGTCCAGTCAGATCAACGAGAACGTGCTGGTGCCGGGAGACGCCTTTCAAAAAACGCTGCTCCTGGAGCTGGTGGCGGCGAAAGATCAGCCAGGGGGTCCGGTGCCGCGCTCGGCCGCCGGCCTTACCGACTGGAGTCTTCTCCGCGAGCATTTTGAGAAGGCCTCCGGCGTCCCCGAGACGGACCGGCGCAAGATCCTGGATGCCTGTCAGCGTTGCCGCATCGACGCCGTTGCCTTGCTGGCGAAGTACTTCCAACGATTTATCCTGGTCCAGGGCTTCGCGAAAGAAGTGCTCGACGATTTCCTGGCGTTCTTTCACAGCTTTTGTCCGCCTGGCGAGGATTATCAGGACCACGGCTGCCGCCTGCTCTGGTGGCTGCGCATAGTCGAATGTTGTCCGGATGAATCAGCCAAAGCGGCCTATCAGCGCTGCTATCTCGAGCAGTTCGTACCCTTCGAGCACCGCTGGCGGTTGGCCGAGGAAGCTCACCAGTCCGGCAAGCTGCTCGGCTGCGTCTACGAGAGCTTGGCGAAACCGACCGAACGCGGACAAGCGACCTATGCCGCCAGCGCGGAGCCGTCTGGGCTGGACGAGTTCTTTCAGTTGACGGGCCTCCATGCGCTTTCTCCGCAGAAGGCCTGGTCACTGGCTGGAGTCGGGAAGCGGCTGCTCAGTTTGGTTCCGCTTATCGTCGGAGCGGCCGCCCTCGCGATCCTCTGCTATCAATATCGAGACGCGCTGCGCAGGACTCCCGCGCTGGCGCTGTTCATGCCGGCGGTCTACGCCCTTGCGGCGGGCCTTGCTGTTCAGTCAGCCGGCCTGGCGCTGCGCGACTGGCGTGGATCGCTATTGCCCCGGCCGGCACTAGCGCGGCAGTTGGGAGGACGTCTTCTCATAGGACTGATTCTGGGAGTTGCCAGCGGCGTTAGCGCAGGCGGACTGGCGGCCCTTTGGGGAGAATCTTCGCGCCTGGCGCTTTGCGTCGGAATCACGGCGGCCGGCGGCATCGTCCTTGCTGAGGTACTGGGTTGGGCCCTGCCGCTCCTTCTTCGAGCTGTGCACTGGGAATCCCGAATCCCGGCCGGCTGGCTGGCGCCGCCGGCTTGTGGAATCCTGGCGCTGCTGCTTTATCTCACGCTGGCGCGCTGGCTGCTCGACTAGCAGCCCTTTTCGGCAACATTGTAACCCGAGGCGCCAGCAAGGCCCTCGCTGGCGCTTCGGGTTTCAATGCTGCAAGATCCTGCACGGTCATTTGGTTCAGTGAATTGATGAGACGCTTTGCGGCGTTGCTTGAGCGGCACTGTCCAGGCCGCGCAGGACATGAGAACCGCGTGCACTGCGGTAATAGGAGCAGTCCATGCCGTAGCATTGGTCCTGCGGGCGGTGCAGGTAGAGGCCAAGCCAGCTCCACTTGCTCTCCACCAGGACCAGGCCGTCGTCGTCTGCCACGCGGACGATGCCGACGTGAGAGACGTGGCCTTCGGGGCTTCGGTAAACGGTCAAGTCGCCGATCTGCGGCACGGAGACCACCTGATAGCCGTTGTCCTTCAGGATCGCCTCCACATCCTCGTTCTTGCGGATCCAGAAGCGGCCGCCGGTGAACACCCAACCAAAGCAGTTGGTCCGGGCGTCCGCACCTGCCACGCGGAACAGACGCTGATTAAATATTAAGTCCGCGATGAAACGCTGGTCAAACATGCGCAGCGCCGAAGCATCCTGCTCCTTCGTCAAGGCCAGGACCTGGATCGGACGCCCCGCGTCCGTGGTGGCCGGACTTGGAGAGATTTCGCTCAGATCGGAGCGGTCGAACAGGTCAACGCTATCCTGGACAAACTCTGCGCCGGCCGCGCCCTGATGTTCCAGGTAACAGGCCCAGGCCAGGCCTGCGCAGGGACCGGCAAACAGGAGCACCAGCCATTGCAGCGCGCGTTTTCTTGCCAGCCACTGGACTCCATGCCACGCTCTTCCTGGATAGGGTAGTCGCGCGACGAGAAAAACAGCGCCGACAGCTCCCACCAAAAGCGGTGGCAGCCAAAAGGCCGGGGTCTGCTGATCGTAAACGGCAGCGGCAGCCAGGATAACCATCCCCGCAGTGTAGACGGCGAACGCAGTGGTCCACAGGCGCTTTGGGGGTGCGGTTCGGACCGCCATTTCCAGTAGCCCTAGCAGAAAGCCGCCAAATCCGAGAATGCAAACCGGGAAGAGCTCCGGCGAAAACCAGGCAGCGTGCACAACCTCTCCATTCGCCTTGCGGCTTTGCGAGCACGGCCTCAGATGGGCGGCAGCGTGAGACGGCGGGCTCGCTCCATTTTGACGAAGAGCTAACGGTGAAGAATATGGCAGGAATAATGAGATGCCGGTGAGAAGAAAATGAATTTCGACAACCTGGCGGCCCTTGCTGGTGAGGGACTAGGGAAGAAGGGCAGAAGAGGCAATTTGCCGAGCGGGCAATTTGAACTTGCTTTGCGCCTTTCATTCCTATATAGCCGGCACCGGGGTTCAGATACTATTTCTCGCGGACAAGCAGTTCGCCCTGCCCTCGGGGTCGTGGGGGGGAGCGGGAGGGGTCCATGAAAGAAATCCGTAAGATGCTTGGCCTCGGCGTGATCGCCGTTTGGAGTTTCGGCATCGGCACGCTGAGCGGTTGCAGGTCAAGTGATTCGCTGGCCGAAACGACGCCAGGCACGGGCCGGGTAGCCAAGGTGGCCTTCGAGTTGAAGTGGCCACCCGGCTCGGCCAACCGGCCGGATTGCTGCAGCGGGCCCGCCGGGCCTCAGGCTCCGCCCCGGTACGCGCCCGCTGCGTGGACGCAGCGGCCGGCGCCCGCGGCGAACATCAATCCGCCACCGGCTGAACCAGTCCCCGAGCAGACCGTGGCGGCTGCGCCGCCTGCTTCCGTGACACCGGCGCCGGATGGTGACGCGGCGCCGCCAGACACGGCGTCGCAGCGCTATTTGCCGGAAGCCTTGCCCAACGGCAAGGTCGTGTCGGTTTCGGAGCCGGCTCAACCGGCAGCATCTAATTCGGCCAAGACGGCGCCCGAGGCCGCGAATGCCACCAGGCCGCCCAAGCAAGATACAGACGTTGCCACCTCAGAATCAGACCGGGCCATGCTGGCGCAGACGTCCCTCAAGCAGTCCGCCACTTCCGCCGCGAAGACCACCCTTACGGTGGAGGGTTCTACAGCTGCCAAGCGTACTTCCGCAGGCGAGCTGCCTTCCCTGAGCGACTTCGTGGAGGCGAATGCGGCAGCCGCCGCTGCCCGGCAGGATCCTGCTAACGTTCCCGATCCGGTCTTCCATGTCGTCAACAACAAACGCATCAAGCTGCATTTTGAGATCAAGGACACCGGGCCCGCGGGCATTAGCGGCGTCGAATTGTGGTACATCCACGAAAACCGCGAATGGAAGAAACCGGATGCCGCACCACAAAAGCAAGGGCCCTACGTGGTGGAAGTCGACGGCGAAGGTCTCTACGGCTTCAAATTGATCGCCCGCAATAGCCAGGGCGGCGGCGAGCCGGCGCCGCGGGCCGGCGATGCGCCGCAAATCTGGGTTCTCGTTGACCTGACCAAGCCCGCCGTCAAAATCAATGCGGCCAAGGTCCTGCAAGACGGCGACTGCTCCCGACTGGAGCTGTCCTGGGCCGCCAGGGACAAGAACCTCGGCCATCGACCGGTCACGATCCTGTACGCGGAACGGCCAGAGGGGCCGTGGCTGCCCATGGTTGCGAATTTGGAGAGAACCGGCACCTGCCAAAAGCGCTTGCCGCCCAACATGCCCAAGCGCTTTCTGGTGCGCGTCGAGGCCGTCGACATTGCCGGCAATATCGGCGTCGATCAGACACGCCAGTTCCTGGAGTTGGAAGCGGCACCGTCCCGCGTTTCCATTCTCAAGATCGATTAAGCATCTGCCCTGGTCCATAGTCCATAGTCAATAGTCATTCGCCAATGACAAATGACTATGGACTATGGACCAATGACGACGGAAACTTGACGCCCGCGCCGCGAACCAGCTACAATCACTTTTCGTCTTGTTTGCCTCTTCCTTGACACCCATGCGGTGTCGCGCAGCGCAGGAGTTGTGATTCTTTGCCGGCCATTCAGCTTCCTTTGACCCCGAAACCCGTTCAACGCGTGGCTGCAACCAAGGGGACCTACGCGTTTGTGAGTCTGGGCTGTCCGAAAAATCTGGTCGATTCCGAGCGCATGCTCGGCCGGCTGGCGCAGGACGGATATGCGCTGGTGCCGGATGCCGACGGCGCGGATGTCGTGGTCGTGAACACGTGTGGGTTTATCGAGCCGGCGCGGCAGGAATCGCTGGGGGTCATTCGCGAGATGCTGGCCCTCAAGGAGCAGGGTCGAGTCGGCGCCGTCATTGTCGCGGGCTGCCTGGCGGAACGCAAGAAGGACGATTTGCTCAGCGAAGTGCCGGAGGTCGATCATATCGTCGGCGTCTTCGGCCGCGAGGAGATCAGCGGAGTTGTGGACCGCGTCCTGGCGCAGCGGCTCGAGCAGCGCAGTCTGTTCCGGCCCGCTCCCGTGCGCGCCCAGGAAGACACCGCCCGGCTGCGGATCACGCCGCGCCACTATGCGTACCTGAAAATCTCCGAAGGCTGCGATCGGCTGTGCACGTTCTGCGCCATCCCAGGCATGCGCGGCAAGCATGTCACCAAGCCCATCGAAGAGATCGTCCGCGAAGCCCGCGAGCTGGTCGCGGACGGGGTGCGCGAGTTGAACCTGGTGGCGCAGGATACCACCTATTACGGCATGGACCTGTATGGCCGGGTGCGCCTGGCGGAGCTGCTCCGCGAGCTGGATACGCTCGACGGCCTGGAATGGATTCGCATTCTCTATGCCTACCCGATCAACTTCACGGACGAGTTGATCCAGACAATGACTCAGGCGAAGAAGATTGTGCCGTATCTCGATTTGCCGCTGCAGCATATTAACGACCGTCTGCTGCGGCGCATGCAACGCAAGGTCAATCGCGCCGAGACGGAAGAATTGCTCGGCAAGCTGCGCGCGGCCATTCCGGGCCTCGTGCTGCGGACAACGTTCATCGTCGGCTTCCCGGGCGAAACCGAGACGGAGTTCGAGGAGCTGTTGGGCTTTGCACAGGAGCAGCGTTTCGAGCGCCTCGGTGTCTTTCCGTACTCGTTGGAGCCGGGCACTCCAGCGGCGCGCTTGCCGGAACACCTGCCGGAGCCGGTCAAGCTGGAACGCCGCAATCGGCTCATGGAGGCGCAGCAGGAAATCGCCTTCGCGTGGAACCAGGACCTGATCGGCCGCGAGCTGGAAGTGCTCATCGACGGTCCTGATCCGGAAGTTCCCAATCACATGCTGGGGCGCAGTTATGCCGACGCTCCCGAAATTGACGGGCTGGTGCGCGTCAAGGGAAAGAGGCTCCATGCCGGGGATCTCGTGCCCGCCAGGATAACCGCCGCCGATGGCTATGACCTGGTTGCCAGGGCCCTTGCCCCAGGAAGGTGAGCATGGCCACATATCCGCCTCCGACCCAGCCTTCCATCTTCAATCTGCCGAACCAACTGACTGCGGCGCGGCTGCTGCTGGCGGTGGTCTTGTTTGCCTTCATTTCCTTCGGCGGCTGGCTGTCCTGTCTGATTATCTTCTCACTTGCTGTCGTCACGGACGCCCTGGACGGCTATCTGGCGCGCAGGCAGGGGCTTACGAGTACGCTAGGGCGGAATCTCGATCCGCTGGTGGACAAGGTGCTCATCTGCGGCGCCTACATTTTCCTGCTGCCTTACGGCATGGCGGACGGCGCGGGACTCAAGGAAGCGTGGTTACAGCCGTGGATGGTTACGCTCATCGTGTCCCGGGAACTTATCATCACGAGCTTGCGCAGCTTCCTCGAGAACCAGGGTGTGTCGTTCGGCGCCGACTGGCTGGGTAAGATCAAGATGATCCTGCAATGCGCGGCCCTCTTTAGTATCTTCGTTGCTCTGTATGCCCTCAGCCTGGACTTGCCTGGCCCGTGGAGTCAGTTCTTCGCCCTGGCCAGGATTATCCTGATCTGGGGCATGCTGATCGCCACGGCCTTGAGCGGCTTACAGTACTTGTGGCGCGCGGCGTCGCTGCTGAAAATGGACCAGGATTAAACGGAAAATGCTCGGTTGTGCAATTGTCGGCTGTGGCATGATTGCCCGCTTTCATGCGCGGGCTCTGGCCGACGTGCCCGGCGCTCGGCTGTTGGCCCTGGTCAGCCGGAATCCCACGAACGCCAGGCAGCTCGCCGACAGCCTGGGCATCGCCTGCGACACCTACACCGAGTTGCCGCCGGTCCTGGCACGACGTGATATCCATATCGTTATTGTCACGACGCCTAGCGGCGCTCATCTGGAGCCAGCGGTGGCGGCGGCGCAGGCAGGCAAGCATGTCGTCGTCGAGAAACCGCTGGAAATCACGCCGGAGCGCTGCGACCGCATCATTGACGCCTGCCGGCGGAATGGCGTCCTGCTCGCGACGATTTTTCCATCGCGTTTCGGCGACGCCAACCAGGCGTTGAAGGCAGCCGTCGCCGCGGGACGCTTCGGCCGGCTTACGCTGGGTGAGACCGCCTGCAAATGGTGGCGGCCGCAATCCTACTATGATGAAGGGGGTTGGAAAGGGACTCAGGCGCTCGATGGCGGCGGAGCCCTCATGAACCAGGCGATCCACAACGTCGATCTTCTCTACTGGCTGATGGGCCCGGTCACGCACATCAGCGGCTTCACGGCGCTGCTGGCGCACGAAGGGATCGAAGTCGAGGACACCGCCGTCGCCTGTCTCCGCTTTGCCAGCGGCGCCCTGGGCGTGATTCAAGCGACCACCAGCGTGCATCCCGGTTATCCGAAGACCATTGCCATTCATGGCGACCGCGGCTCGGCGATCATTGAGCAGGACGATGTGCTCCGCTGGGACCTTCCCGAGACGCCGGACGATCGGGCGCTCAAGGAGCGTTTCCGCCAAAAGAGTGGAGCATCGGGCGGGGCGAGTAATCCGGCCGCTATCTCGCACGTCGGCCACACGCGGCAATTGACCGATTTCGTGCGCGCCATCGAGACGGGCAGCAAGCCGCTCGTGGATGGCCAGGAAGGACGCAGGGCGGTGGAAATCGTCCGCGCGATCTATCAGTCCGCGGCGACAGGAAGAGTGGTGGAATTAGCGAGGACCTGAAGATTACAAGAAGCCAAAGGAGTGGCGCCATGTCCAGGCCGCGTTCGCGGATCGCCGATTATGCAGTTTATGTTGCCGTCCGGTTTTTCGTCTGCGTGTTGCAGATGCTGTCGCTCCCGGCGGCATGCCGTGTGGCGGATGCCCTGGCCTGGCTCCTTTATCGCATCGATCGCCGGCATCGGCAGGTGGCCCAGGATAATCTCTGCCATGCGTTCCCCGACCAGTTCAGCGCTGTCCAGCGAACCGAGTTGGTGCGTCAGGTGTATGCCCATTTCTGCCGGCTGCTGATCGAGATCATTCACATGCCGCGCCGGTTGCATACGCACAACTGGAAGCGTTATGTCAATCTCGCGGAAGTCAAAATCCTCGTGGATCGCTTGCTCTCCAACCGGCCGCTCATGTTTGTCACGGGGCATTTCGGCAACTGGGAGATGGGCGGCTACGTGCTCGGACTTCTGGGGATGAAAACGCACGCGGTTGCCCGGCCGCTGGACAATCCCTATCTTGATGACTTTCTCAGGCAGTTTCGCGAGCGTACAGGTCAGAAACTGCTGGCCAAAAAAGGGGACTTCGATCAGATGCAAGCCATCCTGGCCAAAGGCGGCGTCATCGGCACGCTCGGCGACCAGGACGCCGGTCAGCGTGGCTTGTTTGTCGATTTCTTCAATCGACCGGCCTCCACTCACAAGGCCATCGCCTTGCTAGCTCTCGAATTCAACGTGCCTTTACTGGTGGTTCATAACCGGCGCACGGGTGGGCCACTGGAATATGAAGTGCGCCTGGAGGATGTGGTCCTGCCGGAAGAATACGCCGCTGCGCCGGATGCCGTGCGCGCCATCACACAGCGCTTCACCCTCGCGCTCGAACGCGGCATTCGCCTCGCCCCCGAACAGTACTTCTGGCTACACCGTCGCTGGAAACACCAGCCCAAGAAGACCATAGCGCCAACGGCATCGTCAGCTTTGTCGAGTGAATGTCGCTCCCTACAAAGAACTATTGGCTAAATGGGGAATGGCGACGGATCATCATGTTCACAGGCCCGGATGTCATCCTGACGCTGAAGATCGCCGTGCTGGCCGTGACGCTTCTATTTCTGACGTCGCTCCTGGCGCTGTATCGCGGCAATTACTGGTTGCACGGGCGCATTAACATTGCTTTCTTCATTCTAACGGTGACCGCGTTACTGGCGCTGGAAGTCGTCGTTCGCCTGATCAAGCCGGATCTGTTCAACTACTTCGATGCGGACACCAGGCGGCTTTTGACAATCCATCTCTGCTTCTCCATGCCGTCCGCGGTGATCATGCCCTTGATGCTGTGGACGGGCCTTAGCCATCGCCGCCGCCTCCACCTGACGCTGGCGGCTCTCTTCGGCGTGCTTTGGACAGGGACATTCGTCACGGGGATTTTCTTTTTGCCGCATGCACCACAAGATGAGGCAAACAAAGTCGGGATTCGGAAGGGATCAGGCTATTCCGTGGCTGCGGTCGAAGGGAGTGGCCGGCGGGACAAGTAGGCCGGCTCTGCAGCCGCGTCCTGATCCGAGCTTGCTCCAGGAAGCAGCCGCATAAAGCTTGGCACTGCGCCCGGGCTACGCTTTTCGGCCTTCGGGAAAATCCCTTCGGCCGCGGACTGCAAATCGTTGACCGCGTAGAAAGCCCGCGGATCGAAACTCTTGATGATGCAAACAACCTCTGGCAGTTGCTTGCGCTTGATAACCGTGAAGACCACACGGACCGGACCGGTGGCGCCCTGTGCGTCCAGCATGGTCACGCCATAGTTCGCCGCCTTCAGGCTCTGCACCAGGTCGGCGGCGTTGTGGTTGGTCGTGATCTGCACGACCACCGTGCCGAACGCCAGTTTCTGTTCAATGATCACACCAAGATAGTTGCCCAGGCTGAACCCGGAAGCGAAAGCCAGATAGCAGCCAATATTGGTCAGGTTCTGCATGATTTGGCCGATGGCAAAGAGCCAGATGCTCACTTCAAAGAAGCCTATCGTGGCTGCCAGTCGCTTCCAGCCGCGTGTGATGCAGATCGTACGAATCGTACTCAGCGTCACGACACAGGTTTCGGCAAGGAAAACCAGCACGGGCAAGATGGATAGTTCGGCAAAAGGCGATGCATTAAGAAAAGACACGTCCAGCCTCCGCGACAACTCACGCCTTGCCAGGCAAGCGCCCGGCAAGAGCCAAGACAAGCATAGCTTGAAAGTGAGCCGTCATACGGTCAGGACGAGAAAGCTTCAAGCCCAAAATCGCTCCGGTGCCGGCCGCAGAGGACCTAAATGACCCGTGCAGGATCTTGCAGCAATCTAACCTGACCGCGGCGAGGATCCCTTGCTGGCGCAGCGGGTTACACTGCCGCCGAATCACGCACGCTGGTTAGTGCCTTCTTGCAGGCCCTTATTTTTCGACAAATGTGAATACTCCGGGAGACATGGCCCCCCGGCGACGTGCATCAAGCTTCCAGCGACCAGGGCTTGCGGTATTCCTTATGGAGAAAACGCTCGGCCTCAGGCTCATTGACCGCCTTAAGTTCCCCGGCGTCCCAGTTTAGGGGCCGGCCCAGGCGATAGGACACAGTGCCCAGGAGCACGGCCTCGCTCAGGGCGCCGGCGTAAGAGAAGTTGCAGGTGGTCTTGCCGCCGTTTTTGCACGCTTCCACCCATTCCTTGTGGTGGCCGACCGAATCGGGGATGAAAGGCCGGGGCGGTTTGAAGCCCTCGAACTGCTTTTCCGGAAGGAGCTGATGCCGGCCATAATCGGCCAGGAGCATGCCCTTGTCGCCGACAAAGAGGACGCCGCTACCCCATTTCTCGCGGAATTTGCCCGGCAGCACATCCGGCTGTTTGCCGCCGTCGTACCAGGTCAGTTTTACCGGCGCCAGACCTTCGCGCTCCGGGAACTGGTAGTGGACGATCAGCCACTTGGCCACGCTTTCGGGATGGAGCTTCGCTCCCTCCGCCGCCACGCTCACCGGATGGCGCAGCTTGAGCGCCCAGAAAGGCAGGTCCACATAATGGCAGGCCATATCGTTGAGCGTGCCGCCGCCGTAGTCCCACCAGCTTCGCCAGTTGAAATGCAAATGCACCGGATGGTAAGGCCGGTACGGCGCGCAGCCGAGCCACAGATCGTAATGCAACCCCTTGGGCACGGGCGGCGTGTCCTTCGGATGATCGCCGTAGCCATAGGATTTCCCACACCAGACATGCACTGCCGAGACTGGCCCGATCGTGCCGCTCTGGACCAGTTCCACGACGCGGCGATAGTTGCCGTCCGCGTGGATCTGCGTGCCCATCTGCGTCACGCGCTGGTGCTTGGCGGCCGTCTCGGCAACCAGGCGGGCCTCGGCGACCGTGTGCGCCAACGGCTTTTCGCAGTAAACGTGCAGGCCGGCGCGCAGGGCCGGCAGCGTCGCCAGGGCGTGCATGTGGTCCGGCGTGGCCACGACGACGGCATCGAGGTCCTTTTGATCGAACACCCTGCGAAAATCGGTGTAGTACCTGGCCCTGGGATAGCGTTTGCGCGCCTCGACGGCGCGGTTCTCATCCACGTCGCACAGGGCCACGATCTCGGCGCCCGCATTGGCCACGTTTTTCATATCGTAATCGCCCTGGCCGTTCACGCCGATCACGGCCACATGGAGCCGCTCGTTGGGCGAAAGCTTCTTTTCCCCGGCCAGGAGCGGCCCGGCGCAGAGCGCCGCAGCGCCGGCTTGCAGAAAGTGTCGTCGCGAGAGTGCATTTGGCATGGAGAGCATCCTGAAGGTGGGACAAAGCGATCCGCTTCAAGGCGGCAGGTCGCGGTCATTATACAAAAGGAACCGCCTCGCGCCTCAAGCATTCCCGCTGGCATTAGAAGAGCACCAGTTTGCCAACTGAGAAGGGCAACGGATGGATTGCACTGCGCTGCGTCAGACACACATGGTTCCGCGGCCCGTAAATGCTGAATGCCAAAAGAGAAACGTCTTGGCCAATTGGCATAATTTCATTGCATGAGCCGTGCAATGAAATGGTGCCAAACCCCCCGGTATCTGTCGTGTACTGCCAGAATGACATTGCCAGTTTGCCACCAAGTTTGCCACGGTTGGCAAACTCAGAGTTCAGAGTTCAGAGTTCAGACTGAGCTATCTAGGGGCGTAAGGACTTGCGTGGCGAAAAAAATTGAGTTTGCCAGTTTGCCACGTTTTTGGAGGTGGGGGGTCTGAGCGCCGTCCGCCCGCCAATCAAATGGCGGACTGGCGGCGGGCCCAAGGGGAGTAGAGAGGCTGACCATCTTGGCCGCCAGGGGCGGGGCGAGTTGTTTGCCAGTTTGCCAAGTTCGTGGCCACCCGTGGCAAACATGTCTTGAGTCGGAACCATTTACGGCCGATTAGGCTTACGCCTTCATTAAAGGCAAGTTTGCCACTTTGCCACGGGTCACGGGGCCAGGGCCCTTCCTCGTTGTTCGCCCGCCTTGGCCGCGTCTGTCCGCCAGCCAATCGCATTTGGCGGACCGGCGGCGGACCCACGAAAGAGAGCGGCTGGCCACCTTGGCCGCCTTTGGGATTTTTCTGGTTTTTTGTGTTTTCCTGGTGGCCATGTTGCCAATCCGTTGACCATCTTGGCAAGCAGCTCGGTGAATCCGTTAGCGTTAAGCCCGGCGCTAACTTTTGTTGACGTTCCAGAAAAAAAGACCATTGGGTGTAAACCAAACTAAACCTACTTGTCCCCGCGCTTGTTTCCGGGAGTCTTAGATGAATTGTAGCAAGTGATTAATATGCCAACGGTTACAACAAAATGCCTTTCTGCCCATCTCTTGCACTGCCTTATTCGGTATGGGTTTTGCGTTCCTTCCCTGTTTCTTTAGTTGTGGCGAACGGGGCGGAGACGGCGGCATTAAGGAACCCGAAGCATCAAGCGGGCGTAGCCCTCGCCTCGCGCTATGCATCCACCACCCATTTTCGTCTTGAGGATACCGGTAAGGCGGCTAGTGAGGCAGCGCCGCCAAGCACCTTCCCCACCGACCCGACAGCCTCCAGGCGTACGGTCTGCGCGCCCAGCTCGTTGCTCTCCCTTTGTATCGCAGACCAGCTCGAGGCCTGGTTCCTGCCCCGCTCCAGTCACTTCCTGGGCAACATCCAGATCCACGAGATAGCCTGGGTCATTCGTCCCTCACCCCTGGCGGGAGAGGGGCTGGGGGGATGGGGAACTCTGGGTCTTTAGCACCCGGTTCTTCTGCCTGTGGACGCTCGACCGCTCGGCCAGCTTCACGCCCCGCTGGCGGCCTGTCTGCATTTGCATAGTTTTAGGAGTTCGTCATTATGAAGTATTCCTGGATCCGGCAGCTTTTCGGACGACCCGCCACGCGCACCATCCGCAAGGCCCCGAAATGCGCCCGGCCCTCTCTTGAGAGGCTTGAAGAGCGCACAATGTTGGCGGTGTCGGTCACCGTCACCGGTTCGAATGTGAAGTTTTTCAGCCCCGACATCTCAGACACCGTGTACCTGCAAGCCAGCAACGGTACGGCCTTCTGGAGCAGCGACGCCCAGGGTACCGTTGGAACGTTTCAACCTATAGCAAATCTGACGCTCGCTTCGGCCGGTTCTGCCAATACCTTCACCTTCCAGATGAGCGGCGCGGTCCACCTGGAGAACTTTACCGGGTCCGGCGGAGACTTAACTTTTCAAGGAACGGGCAACGCGGCGGGCGGTTTCATCGGCCCTAGCGATTTGCACATCGACAGCCTCCTCCTGACCCAGGGGGGCAAGCTGAACATCAATGACGTTCAAGGCGTGGACGTGGCCAGCAACGTCGTCGTTTCCACACGCCATATCTCCGACGCCGATTTCGGGAACGGGAAGTACGACACCGGGAAATCGGTCGGCAGCTCGGGGACCATCGACTTCGAAGTGGCCAACACCGACGTTCTCAATCCCTTTCTCTACGTCAATTTCACCGACCCGCACATCAAATTGGGGGCGAACGCCTCGCTCCTCGCGAATGGGACCGACGGCCACACGTCCGGCGACGTCACGCTAGACGTCACGAACATCAACTACTCGCTCATTAGCCAGCTCTTCCCCGAATTGTCGCTCATGGCGCGGAATGCCAAGATTACCCTGGACACGGGGGCCCAGATCAAGGGCAACAACGTCACCCTGAACGCCAATGCGGGGGATTTGGACCCCTTGACCGGGCTGGACGGCAACTATCTCTACGACTACCTTCCTTTCTCGGAGAGCGAGAGCAAAGAGGCGGGACTCGACAAGATCATTGCCCTGCTCGATCCTGCGCTCTTGCCCGCCTCCGTGTTTTATCGGAACGCGGATGCGGGGGTGACTGTCGGCCAGTTTGCTAACATCACGGCAGATGGCTTTGTGGACCTGGAATCCAATGCGAGGGCCGACGCGGCTGCCGCTTCCAAATTCCTGTTCAACACCAAGCTCGAAATCAGCGTTTCCTTCAACTGGGCCCAGTCCGACGCCGAAACCGACGTGGCTGGAAGCGCCACCATCTCGGCAGGCGGAGACGTCACGGTCCACTCCGTGGCCAATTCGCAGGCCGTCGGCAATGCCCTGGTCGCTCAAAACCCGGACAAGACGGAGAAGTCCGGTGCCTATCAGTTTTCCAGCTCCACGGGCGTCACCAAGGTGACCTCGCACGCCACCGTGGACCAGCAGGCGAGCATCAGCGCCGGCGGCAACATCAACGTGCAGGCCGAGGGAGTCAACCGCAACAAGAACAGCGTGGCCGCCAAGGACAATACCGTCGGCACGGTCGGCCTCACGATTGGCGTCGGCGTCACCACCACCGATATCAAGGCCGAGGTGGACGGCACCCTGGTCGCCGGTAGCGCCACAGCCGGTGTCCTGCAAACGATCAACCCCTTCACCCAGATCGACTGGGGCGCCACCAATTCCATCATTACCTATACCACTCCGGTTAACTTCAGCACCGGCGAGGAAATTACTTACTCCGCAGCAGGCTCGGCTCCCATTCCCGGTCTGGAAGATGGCATCAACTATTACGTCATCAACGTCCCGAATCAGCCGAACAGCATCCAGCTGGCCGCTACCCACCAGGACGCCCTGATCGGCAAGGCGATTACCTTCGGCTCGTTCCCGTTCCTGTCTGCCACGATCAATGGCAAATCGGTTGACAACGCCATTATCAACGTCAACAGCACCAGCCACGAGCTTCTATTTGGTTACGACCCTGGCTTTACCGCGGGACAAACCGTCATCTATCACGCCTCCCCAAACCTGGGGGTCGCGAGCCTGGTGGACGGCGTGACCTATACCATCCAGCCAGTCACTGGCCAAACCAACGCCTATCAGCTTCTAGACGCCAGCCAGCACCCCATTCATATCTCCACGGACGCCACGTTCCGCCCGATCCCGTACTTGACCGCGACCATCAAAGGCACAGTGGTCAACATTCCCATCAACCTGGTCGATGACGCCAACAATGCTCTGCAGTACGATTTCGATCCCGGTTTCAATCTGGCGGGTCAAAGCGTGACCTACCATGCGGCCGATGGTCAGGCCATCGGCAGCTTGGTCAACAACACGACCTACACCATCAAGCCGCTCTCGGGCGTCAGCAACGAATTCCAGCTGTTCGACACCCAGAATAGCACCCTCGTGCCGATTATCACCGATCCGACCTTCGACGGCCTGGCGCGAAACCTGTCCGCCACTCTGAATGAAGCCAACAACACGCTGAGCTTCAATTTCAACCCCGGCTTCACCGACACCTCGCTCATCGTTTACCAGGGCGCCACGGGCGCGGGCGCCGCCAACCTCAGTAACTTGCAGGTGGGTCAGGCTTACTGGGTCCTCCCAGACGACAGCGATGCCAGCGGCGAGACCTTCCAGCTGGCGAGCAGCCCGGACGGGACACCGATCGCAATTGGCGGCGGCGGCAGTGACACGGTTTCTTTGAATTTCCAGTTTGTCCCCGTCATCGGCATTGATGCCACCAGCAACTCCATCTACACAGGCTTTAACATTGCCGACGATCCCAGTTTTGCCAACGGCACTGCGCTCACCTACCACGGTGCCCTGGGTTACACCTATTCAGGGCTGCAGGACGGCACCACCTACTATGCCATCACCGATCCGCACAACCCGCAGGTACTGCGCCTGGCGACCAGCGCGGCCGACGCACAGACGGCCTACACGGCGGGCACATCGGCCTACACCGATGCCTACAACGCCATGTACAATAGTTTCCTGAGTGAAAACCAGGCCAACGGCGATGCCAACGCGGCCACGGATGCCACGGCGTCGGCCGACCTGGCCGCCGCCAGCGCGGGTGCCTTGTGGTCGGCGGCGGGCATCAACAGCGCCGTCAACGGCACCGCGCCCCCGACCGGTCCGTTCACCGTTTCCGTTACCACCAACAATAGCAGTGGCAACAGCGAGCTTCTCTTCAGCTTCGCCCATGGCCTTAAGCTCGGCGACCAGATCACCTACGAGGGGCCCACATCCGGCCAGGTGGGCATCAGTGGGCTGACCCCCTACCAGACCTACTTCGTCATTCCCGACGCCGGCAACCCGGATGCCTTTGCCCTGGCGGCGACTTCGCTGGACGCGGCCCAGGGGAAGGCGGTGGCCATCTCGCTGACCGGATCCACGGCCATCAACTTCGGCCCGGCCATGCCGACGCCGCAAGCCGCCACCCTCGCTTCCAACGAATTGACTTTTGGCACCGACGCCAGCGATGACCAGGGCTGGCGCACCGGCGACGCCATCATCTTCGGCGGGGCGACCGACGCCTCGGGAAGCCCGCTGACCATCAGCACGGGCAACGGCAGCAGCTTGCAAGTAGGCCAGACTTACTACGCTGTCGTCGATCCCAGTAATCCGAATGTCGTCCAGCTGGCGGACACCTTGCAGCACGCCCAAAATAACCTGCCCCTTCCCCTGTCGGCGAATACCAGCCAGATCCAGGTCGTCCTGATGGCGCCACTGACCACGCAATTCGCCTTTCCGGACCACCGCCTTCCCGTCGTGGTGGATTTTGGAGCGGACGTTACCCAGACGATGTCAGGAGCCGCGCACACCTTGACGCCCCTGGGGAACCGCGGGGTCAACATCTCGGCTACCCTTCACAGCGACGAAGCAATCTCTTCCCAGGCTATACCGGGCAAGGTAGCTCTCAGCTCGACCCTCAATACGGGCCCCTATCTTTACGGCCTGATCAAGGCTGGGTTGAAAAAACTAGGGAACAAGCTGGCTGGCAAAAAGTCCGTTGCCCAAACCGTGAACAGTGTCCCCGGCGGCTCCTCCGACGGGGGCCCTGACTATGCCCTGGCCGGTTCGGTGCTTGTCGGCGTGGTCAATCACAACGTCCAGGCCATTGTCGGCAGCACGGCGGTCATCACCTCAGGCGGAGACGTCAGCGTCCATGCCGCAACAACCGAGAAGATCATCTACGCCTCGCAGGCCAGCCTCACCCTCGACCCCAGCTCCACGACCAAGGTTGCGGCCGCCCTGGCCTTCACCGTAAGTGTCTATTCCCCAACGATCAAGGCGACAGTCCAGGACGGTGCCCAGATCGATGCCACCGGCGCGTTGAACGTCACCGCGACCCTGGAATATCCCTTTGCTTTTCCCACTGTTAATCACCCTGCGTCCCTGAGTGGCGGCCTCCTTCTTACCGCAGAAGTCCTCTTTGGCATTATTACTGACAGTGCTCTTGGGCTCCAAAGTCTCCTTTCCAATGACTGGACCCGGGCAGCGTCCGTGGGCGGACTGCAGGCCAGCGGTACCACCGGCACGGGCGCCAAGTATGGCATCGGCGGCGTCATCGATGTCCACTCCTGGAACAACGACGTCGAGGCGACCATTGGCAATGCGCGGATCAATCAGCTCAAGCACAATTCAGGCCAGTCGGTGAACGTTAAGGCGGACACCACCTGGGACAACATCGGCGTTGATGGGACATTCGACGTCGATTTCGCCAAAGATAGCTTCAAGAGTGCAAAGAAGAAGGCTGGAACAAAGAAGGCACTGGCATCTCTGGTTTCGTTTAACGGGGCCCAGGGATCGAAGGGAGGTATCGGGGCCACCATCGACATTAATGTGATGGACAACACCACCCTGGCCCAGATCGCCTCGGGGGCACAGATTCACATCGGCTCGAGCGGCTCGTTGAAGGTAGACGCCAACCAGACTATCGTGGACGTTTCCCTGAACCAGGCCGGCGCTTCCGCCGGGGACATCGGCTTTGCCGGCACCGTGGTCTGGAACAATCTGACTTCCTCCACCATTGCCCAGATCGAGGACGGGGTGGACGTCAATAGCCAAGCCGGGGATGGCGTCGGCGGTCCTGTGACCGTCAAGGCCACCGATTCCGCCGTCGTGGTCAGCCTGTCTGGCGGCGTCGCCACGGGCAATCGGCTGGGATTCGACTTCACCCTGGCCGTCAATAACTTCAACCGCACCACGTTGGCCCTGATCGGCAGCAACCCAATCACCAATGGCGGGGCCACGCCGCTAGCAGGCGCCTTCAACGTCGCCGGGCTGGATGTCGAGGCCATTACCTCCGGAACCATCGTGTCGGTATCGTTTGCCGCTGGCGTTTCGACGACGGATATCAGTACGCGGTCAAGGTCCACCTCTGCCCTCAACCCCACGGCGCTGGTCTTGCTGTCGCCCCCGGCCGGCACCAGCGGCGAGCCCCAGGTTGAGAATAGCCCCGTCGGACAAACAGGTGTCGGTTTTGCCGGCGACGTGGGCGTGAATGTCATGCAAACGGTCACCGAGGCCCTCATCAATGACCCGGGGACATTCACGGTGGCCGGCAATGTCACGGTCAATGCCACCAACAATACGGTCCTGGTAGCGGGAGCCGGCGCCATCGCCCTGGCCAAGCAGGAGACGACCGGGAAAAACGTTGGCCTGGCCGGGTCCTTCAGCGTGAACGTCGTGGATACCACGACCGAGGCCTGGATTCAGGGCGCCACGATCAGCGCCAATCAGCTCAATGTCAACGCGGAACATTCCGATGTCATCGTCGCCATCACCGTCGGCGGCGCCGGGGCGGCCCCCAACAAAGGCAGCAGCAACGCCGTGGCCGGGTCCGTCTCCATCAATTTGGTCCTGCCCACTACCGTGGCCTATGTCTCGGGCGCCACCCTTTCCCTGATCGGCGACTCCCCTGTCACCGCCGAGGAGCAATCGGAGATCTGGTCTGTCGCCGGCGCCGGTGCCCTTGGCGGCAACGGCGGCTACGGCGCTGCCCTCGGTCTCAACATCATCGGCTCGCCTACAAACAACGGCACCCCCGCCAACCCGACCTTTGTGCCCGATCAGCCCGACAACCTGCCCGTCCGTGATGGGGAGACCTTCGCCTATATTACCGACTCAACCATCACCATGGTCGGCGGCACGCTTACCGTGCAGGCGATCAACGACAATCCCTCGACGGACTCGCGCATCATTGCCATAAGCGGGTCCCTGGGAGCGGGCAGCCAGGAGGCGGGCATCGGCGGCGGCGGCATGTTGTCGGTGAACATCATCCAGAATGACACGGAAGCCTACATCAGCAATAACACGAGCGTCACCGAGGTGTCCGCTCCCAGCGGGGTTACCGATCCGGGCTCGGCCAACGTGCTGGTCCATGCCAACGACAGCTCGGGAATCGTATTGCTCGGCGGCGCCGTGGGAATTGGCCAAAAAGCTGGTGTCGGCCTGGCGTTTGGTTTCAATGAGATCCACTCCAGCATCCTGGCCGACCTCGACAATGCCACGCTGACCGTGAACGGCGCCGTGACGGTCAAGGCGGAATCCACACAGTCCATCGGCGGCGTGGACGTGGGGGTGGCCGCAGGCACCGGCAAGGGATGGGCGGCGGCGGGCTCGGTTCTGGTCAATATCATCAGCAACACCATCGACGCCCACATCGCCAACAGCTCCGACGTCCAGGCGGGCGGCGCCGTCACGCTCCAGGCCACGGACCAGTCGCTCATCGTCGCCATCGCGGGCGCGGTCGGGGCCACGGTCTCCGGCTCCAACGGCGTCGGCGCTTCGATCAGCTACAACCGCATCAGCAACGGCATCGCGGCCTACATCGACAGCTCCACGGTGACAACCAGCGATGGCTCCATCAGCCTCCTGGCCACGTCCACGCCGACGCTGGTGGCTATCGGCGCGGCCGGCGCCGGCGGCAAGAGCATAAGCGGCGCCGGCACCTTGACCATCAACTCCGTCGCCAACACCGTCGATGCCCACATCATCGGCTCGCCGGACGTCCAGGCGTTTGGCGATGTGTCAGTGAATTCGAGCGAGGCGGCCTCCATGTACGTGGCGGCGCTCACCG
>DASZFN010000079.1:0-2733 GCA_035939715.1 Gemmataceae bacterium
TGCCGGAAGAAAGTTCCGCCAGGGGGCGGTCGAGGTTGATGTCAAAGCGCTGGGCCATTTCGTGGATGTTGGAGGCCATGGAATGTCCGCGCAGCTCTGACAGGAATCGAACCAGCCGCTGGCCGCTCATGGTCTCATAGAGCCGCAGCTCGGCAGGCAGGTACGCCACCTTGCTGCGCGCCGCGACATCCTCGTGCCAGGTGTTCTTGCCGTCGATCCAGGCGTCGCCATGTGTGGGCTTGAGAAAACCAAGAAGGAGCCGCAGCGCCGTCGTTTTGCCGGAGCCGTTGGGCCCAAGCAATCCGAAGATTTCGCCGGGAGCGACTTCCAGGTTCAGATCGTCCAGAGCCCGGAAAGTTCCGTAGTCCTTGGTCAGATGCTCGGTGCGCAGCAGCATGGGCACTATACTACATGGTGAGACGTGCAAGGAGAACCAGGACATGGCAGAA
Organism: Gemmataceae bacterium; assembly: GCA_035939715.1. Classification (GTDB taxonomy): domain Bacteria; phylum Planctomycetota; class Planctomycetia; order Gemmatales; family Gemmataceae; genus DASZFN01. Next base: position 450 of record DASZFN010000079.1, read on the forward strand.
GCATACTTACTATCCGGGGCGCGGACCCCCATTGGAAAGTACCTCGGCGGTCTGTCGGAAGTTCCGGCGCCGCAGCTCGGAGCGGTCACGATCGCTGAGGCCATGCGCCGGGCCCGTGTGCCGGCGGAAACGGTCGACGAAGTTATCATGGGCAACGTGATCCAGGCAGGCCTGGGTCAGAACCCGGCCCGGCAGGCGGCGCTCAAGGCCGGCTTGCCCGACACCATCGCCGCTTACACCGTCAATAAGGTGTGCGGCTCCGGGCTCAAGGCGGTCATGCTCGCGGCCCAGGCCATTCGCGCCGGTGATGCCGAGTGCATCGTGGCCGGCGGCATGGAAAGCATGAGCCTCGCCCCGCATCTCTTGTTCGACGCGCGCGGCGGTTGGAAATACGGCGATCATCCCCTGGTGGACGCCATGATTCGCGACGGCCTGTGGTGCGCCTTCGAGGACTGGCACATGGGCGAAGCCGCCGAGCACATCGCCGACAAATGTAGCGTCACCCGTGCCGACCAGGACCGCTTTGCCGCCCAGAGCCAGCAGCGTGCCGCCGCGGTCTGGGCGCGCAACGCTTTCGATGCCGAGATCGTCCCGGTCACGGTGGGCAGCGGAGCCAAGGCCAAGACTGTCACGCGCGACGAAGCCGTACGGCCGGAAACAACCGCCGAGGGCCTGGCGAAACTCAAACCGGCCTTTCGGGACAAGGGGAGTGTCACGGCCGGCAATGCCTCGGGGTTGAGCGACGGTGCCGCCGCAGTTGTCGTGGGCACGGCCCGGACGGCACAAAAGCTCGGCGTCTCGCCCATGGCCCGCATCGTGGCGTACGCGACCAGCGGCGTCGCTCCACGCGACATTTTCATCGCACCGGTGACAGCGGTGCAAATGGCGCTTCGCAAGGCGGACTTGTCTGTCGCCGATATCGATCTCTTTGAAATGAACGAGGCCTTTGCGGCTCAGATGCTGGCCTGCGGCAAACAGCTCGGGCTGGACGAAAGTAAGGTCAACGTCAACGGCGGCGCCATCGCCCTGGGTCACCCCATCGGCGCATCAGGCACGCGCGTGCTGGTCACGCTGCTCTATGCCATGGCACAGCGGAATGCTCGCCGCGGTCTGGCGGCGCTGTGCCTGGGTGGTGGAAACGCGGTTGCCATGATCGTCGTGCGAGAGTAGCCATGCCGGACGTCAAACCGCCGCAACCGCCGGCTCCGGCACGGGCCGGGAACAAGTGGTCGCTGCGCAAAATCATCACGGCTGCCGCTCTCGCCGCCATGCTGCTCTCTTGTTCCGGCATGTGTATCGTCTGCTCCGGCTTCACCTGGTTTATCAACCATCGGGTTGGCACTGACACCGACCGCGTTTTCCACGAGGCGCTGGCCGACGGTGATCGCGCGGAGATCTACCTGCACGCCGATCCGGACTTCCGCGACGCCTACCGGGATGCCGACCTGAACAAGTTCGCCAGGGACATGCCCAACGTTTTCGATCGAGCCAGGATCGAGGGGATCAAATTGCGGCGGAAGTCCGTGGAAGACAGGCAGTACCTGGTGCTGATCGCCCGCGTCGACGACGAGGGCATGATCGCGTTTTACTGCCGGGTCGCGGACAGCGGCAAGCTGGCCCTGCTCGGAATCGCGCCGGTCGCTCATGTTGGTGAACGGCTCGACAAGGCAGTGCCGGAAGACATTCGGCCCCTGGGCACACTCTGAATTCCTGGAGCCAACATGGCGACGGCGTTTGCTGATGTAAAACTTTGCAAGCTCAGGATGGGCCCCGATTACTGCTGCGCCGGCCTGATGACCGCGGTGGGCGTGCGACCACTCAACTGGTCCAGTGCCCCATCACTGAGCGAGTTGCTGTACACCCCCGATCGGGAGGTGCTGCTGCGCTCGCTGCTGGACCGGGCGCCAGCGCCGCTGTCAGAAAGGCATGTCCGCCTGATGGCGCCGCTTGATCGCCAGGAGGTCTGGGCGGCGGGTGTCACGTACAAGAGAAGCCGAGAGGCGCGCGAGCGCGAATCGGTCGGAGCCGCTCGATTTTATGATCTGGTCTATTCGGCGGACCGGCCGGAGTTGTTCTTCAAGGCCAATCCTTTCCGGGTGGCCGGTCCCGGTGAGCCGGTCCGCATTCGCCGCGACAGCCGCTGGAGCGTTCCTGAGCCGGAACTGGCGCTCGTCGTCAGCCCCACACTCGAGATTGTCGGTTATACCATCGGCAACGACATGAGCGCGCGCGACATCGAGGGGGAGAATCCGCTCTATTTGCCGCAGGCCAAGGTATACGACCG
>DASZFN010000080.1:0-5628 GCA_035939715.1 Gemmataceae bacterium
GAGGCGTGCAAATTTTGCCAGGCCGTTTTCACCGCGCCGGCAATCGCGCCGACCACCTTGTCCAGGTAGGCGGCATCCGCGTCGGAGCCTAGGCAAGAGGCGATGGGCCCCCCCGTGTGCGTGTGGCTGGCGCCGATCAGCACGTTGTCGCCGGGAATCTTCGTTTCCTTTTGGATTTGCCGCCGGGCCGCCTCGACCGTAGGGCGGGTGATGAAGAGCGTGTCAATTCCCACCAGAGCGACCGGCGTCGTGCCGTCATGCAGGACGCAGGCGACCGCCAGGAGTTTGTCCGCCGCGCCTTTTCCTTTGCGCTTGAAAAAGCCGCCTGGCATCTGCATTCCGGGGCTCGGGGTAATGTCGCCGACGCCAAAACCAACCTGCAACATGAGCAACTTCCTCCGGTTTGCCTCGATGCTTTCGCCGGCTGGCCGCAAAGTCAAGAAAAAAGCCCGGAGGTCAGGATCAGAATCCTGGTCTACGGGTGATATAGCAGTCAAACGTATGGCTTGTTAAAGTACATCCAATTATTCGCCCTTTTTGGAGAAGCGTGCATGCTCGGAACGAAGTTGGACGTTCGGCCTTTCCTGGAGCGCGTGGGCCGGGAGTTGCTGCAGATCAACCCCGCGGAAGTCAAGGCTCTGGCCGACGCCATTCATGATTGCTACGTGGGCGGCAAATTGGTGTTCCTGTGCGGCAACGGCGGCAGCGGTTCCAACGCCTCGCACTTCTGCGAAGACCTGGGCAAGGGCACGTTGCGGCGCGAAGATTTCGAGAACGACAGCAAGAAACGCCTCCGCGTCCTGAGCCTGACCGATAACACGCCGTACATCCTTGCCTGGGGCAATGATGAAGGCTTCGAGCGCGTCTTCGTCGAGCAACTGAAGAACCTGGCGCGGCCGGGCGACTTGCTCATTGCCATCAGCGGCTCCGGCAACAGTCCCAATGTCCTCCGCGCTGTGGAGTGGGCCGAGGAACATGGCCTGACAACCTTCGGCTGCACGGGCTTCGACGGCGGCAAGCTCCGCAAGATTGCCCAGCATGGGCTGCATGTGCCGCTCGACGATATGGGCATCGTGGAATCGATTCACCTGACGGCCTTTCACTGGGTCGTGGACAACCTGCACGCGCGCATCTCGCTTTGATTCGCCATGTACATCGGCGTGGAAATCGGCGGCAGCAAACTGCAACTCGGCGTCGGCCTGGGCGACGGCGTGCTGCGCGGCCTGTGGCGCGAGACCGTAGACGTCAAGGCCGGCCCCGAAGGCATCCGCAAGCAAATCACGCGGGGCATTCCCGAACTGTTAGAAAAAGCCGGGATCGAGCGATCCAGCGTGAAAGGCATTGGCATCGGCTTTGGCGGTCCCGTGGACGACGCAACCCATACGGTCATCAAGTCGCACCAGATCGAGGGCTGGGACAATTTCGCATTGGCTGACTGGATGTCGGAAATTGCCGGTATGCCCGCGGTGTTGGGCAACGACTCCGATGTGGCCGGACTTGCCGAAGCGCTCTTCGGCGCAGGCAAGGGTTTGAACCCGATCTTTTACATGAACATCGGCTCCGGCATTGGCGGGGCGCTTATCATCGACGAAAAAATATACCGCGGCTGCGGACGAGGCGCAGCAGAGATCGGGCACCTGCGCCTCGGTTTCGAGGATCCCACCCTTTCATTACTCCCATTGGAGGAAGTGGCCTCGGGTTGGGCAATCGGTCGTCTAGCACGCGAACAGGCGGCAAGAGCTTTCGATCATGACTCCGAGCTTTATCGCCTCGTCCTTGGTGATCCAAGCCGGATCACGGCCGTTCAAGTTGGACATGCCGCCGCGCGGGGCGATCGCCTGGCGGGCAAGGTGATTGACAAAGCGCTCTGGTTTGTGGCATCGGCAATCTGCCATATGATTGCCTTGGTTTGTCCAAGGCGCATTGTCCTCGGCGGGGGTGTTGCCCTCATGGGGGAAACTATTCTCCAGCCAGTTCGCCAATACGTGCAGCTAATCGTGTTTAAGCCATTCGCGGACTGTTTTGATATTGTTCCGGCAGCGCTAGGGGAAGACGTGGTGGTGCAAGGGGCACTGGCCTTGGCCAAGCGCCAGGGAGGAAAAACTACCAGCTTATGAAGATTTCAAACGTTTCCGTCATGGTAATGGGCAGCGCCTGGCGCAACCTGACCTTTCTCAAGCTCACCACCGATGAAGGGCTCACCGGCGTCAGCGAGGTCCGGCTCTCCAATCGCACCAACGCCCTGCTCGGCTACCTGGAAGAGTGCAAGAAACGCTACATCCTCGGCACCGATCCGTTCCGCATCGAGCACACTGTGCAGCGCATGTTTCGTGACGATTACGGACGCGTCGGGGAAATCTGCGCCTCGGCCATCAGCCTGGTCGAAGTGGCTTGCTGGGACATCGTCGGCAAGGCTGCCAATTTGCCGGTCTACGTTCTGCTCGGCGGTGCGGTGCGGGAGAAAATCAAAGCGTACGCCAATGCCTGGTATCAGGTGCCGCGCACGCCGGATGATTTCGGCCGCGCGGCCAAGGCGGCGGTGGCTAAGGGTTATCGGGCGCTCAAATTCGATCCGTTCGGCGCGGGTTACTACGAGATGGAACGCAAGGACCGCATCCATTGCGTCAGCCTGGTTGAGGCGGTACGTGCCGCCGTTGGTCCCGATGTGGAGCTTCTCATCGAGATGCACGGCCGTTTCAGCCCGGCCACGGCGATCCGCATTTCCCGTGACCTGGAGCCGTTTGAGCCGACCTGGGTGGAGGAGCCCGTGCCCGCCGACAATATCAAGGCGTTGGCCAAAGCGGCGCGACACATTCGTATTCCGATCGCGACCGGGGAGCGGCTGCATCACAAGCAGGAGTTTCGCGAGCTGTTCGAACGCCAGGCCTGCGACATTATTCAGCCCGATATCACGGAATGCTGTGGCCTGCTGGAAGTGAAAAAGATCGCCGCCATGGCCGACATGTGCTATATCACGGTGGCTCCGCACAATGTCGGCGGCCCGGTTTCCACGGCGACGGCCCTGCATCTCGCCGCGTGCACCACCAACTTCAAGATCCAGGAGCACTTCAACGATTTCACCGAGCCGCACACGCGCGAGTGTGCCAATGGCTGTCCCAAGGTGGTCGACGGCTATTTCAGTCTGCCTGCCGGACCTGGACTGGGCGTGACCCTCAACGAAGACGTGATCAAAGCCCACCCACCGATGTGGGGACACTTCAGTCTGTTTGTCGAGGATTGGCAGAAACGGCAGGCAGAGCAGCGTTGATGTCGTAGCCGAATTCGCCAGAATTCGGTTCGACTGAGTCAGCCCCGAATTCTGGCGAATTCGGCAACTTAATCCTTCTTGGCCAGCAATTCGACGGCGGCGCGTAGCCCACGATGCGTCTCAAAGAAACGCTGGGCCAGGCTGTCCACCAACGTGAGGAAAGTGAGCAAATCGTTGACGCGACCAGATCGCTCCCGCGCCGCCGGCTCCTCGGCAAGGCCGCCAAGCATTTCCGGCGAGAGTTGCTCCCGGCAACGCCGCAAGGTGCTGATAATCGGATCGATTTCGCGGCGTTTCCGCTGGGCCGCCACCAGCGTGAACATCTCCCAGACATCGCTCAGCGATTCATAGTAATCGCGGCGAGCGCCCCGTTTGTGCACCCGGCGCACCAGCCCCCATTCCACCAGCTTGCTCAGGTTCATGCTCACATTGCCGCGCGAGATCGCCAGCCGGGCCATGATGTCGTCCATCGACGATGCGGCCCCAGTGATGTAGAGCAACCCGTGGATGCGGGCCATGGTGGGACTGATCCCCCAGAGCGAGCTCATGGTGTCCCACAAGTCCACAAAGCGGTCTTCAACCTCTTCAAGGCGTTGCGGCAGCTCAGATTTGGCTACTTTCATAAGTTTTATACCGTTTAGGAAGCTATGAAATCATAGGCGGGTTGCGGCACTGGCTGCAAGTCTAAAAGCTTCGGTTGCTCGCCCGTATTGTCAGCGCGGGAAATCCACGGTAGAAAATAGGCTCTTCGTTTGCAAGCGCAGCCGAACAGGCTCCTGGCTTGCAAACCGATTCTCTACCTGTGGCGGACGCGATCCCTTGCGTATCAAGATCTGCGGCATCATGAGTCCGAACGACGGCCGGCAGGCATCCTTGCTTGGCGCCGATGCGATCGGCATTAACCTGTACGAACAGTCGCCGCGCTGCATCGATTTTGCCACGGCGGAAGCCATCACGCGGGAACTGCCGCCTTTCACGGACCCGGTTGGGATATTCGTCAATCTGCCCCTGCGTGCTGTCTTTGAGTCGCTTAATCGCCTGGGCCGCATTCGCACGTTTCAATGGCACGGCGAAAAGCGCGAAGTCGCCGATTGCTATCCGTTTCAGATGGTTGCGGCTTTTTCCGTGAGCGCGCCGGAGCACATCCTGGACATCACGCATTACCTGGACCTGTGCAAAGGCGTTGGCCGGATGCCCGCCGCCGTGCTGATCGATGCGCGCGTCCAGGGACAATACGGCGGCACCGGAAAAACGGTGCCGTGGAAGCTGCTCGAAGATTTTGACTTCGGTGTACCGGTGATTCTTGCCGGCGGGCTGACGTGGCAGAATGTCGCGGACGCGGTGCGTATCGTGCGGCCGTTTGGTGTCGACGTGGCCAGCGGCGTGGAAACAAAGCCCGGCCATAAGGACCCCGAGAAGATGCGCCGCTTCATCGACGCGGCGCGAGAAGCGGCCAGCCGGTATCTCACCAGACCCGATTAAGGGGACAGGACTCTTGGTTTTCTGTGATTTAGGAGTCCTGTCCCCTTATTCGGGTCTATAGATTAAGAGGGACCCAACAACCAAGCAAGCTTCATGCCCCAGCCGATGGCAGGCTGACCGGCGTGTGTGCGGGACTCAGGAAAGGGAGAAAGCATTATGGCAGTGGCAGCGAAATCGCCGGCGGCGCCGAAACGCCCGGCCGCCAAGGCAGCCCCCGACTACGTGGTTGCCGACATTTCCCTCGCGGACTGGGGCCGCAAGGAAATTGCCATCGCCGAGCACGAGATGCCCGGCCTGATGGCCATGCGCCGCAAGTACTCTGCCGGCCAGCCGCTCAAGGGCGCACGCATCGCCGGCAGCCTGCACATGACCATCCAGACGGCCGTCCTCATCGAGACGCTTCAGGCTCTCGGCGCGGAAATTCGCTGGGTCAGCTGCAATATCTACTCCACGCAGGATCACGCCGGCGCGGCTCTCGCCAAGCGCGGCACTCCCGTGTTCGCCAAGAAGGGCGAGACACTGGAAGAATACTGGGACTACACCCATCGCCTCTTCACCTGGAGCGACGGCGGCACGCCCAACCTGATCCTCGACGACGGCGGCGACGCCACGCTCTTGATTCACCTGGGCTGCGAGGCGGAGAAAGATCCGTCCATCCTCGGGCGCAAGGCGGAATCGGAAGAAGAAAGCGTGCTGCTTGCGTCGATCAAGGGCACGCTGGCCGACCAGCCGCACTTCTACAGCAAGGTCGCCAAGAACATCATCGGCGTTTCCGAGGAGACGACCACCGGCGTCCACCGGCTCTACGAGCGCGTCGCCAAGGGAACGCTGCTGTTTCCGGCGATCAACGTCAACGACTGCGTGACCAAGAGCAAGTT
>DASZFN010000081.1:0-20469 GCA_035939715.1 Gemmataceae bacterium
GTGAACTCCTTTCAGTTCACGAGATCAACCAGGCTTGCCTGGCGCACCCATAGACCGCCAAGTGATTTGGCGGACGGATTAATGAGAAATTCCTCATCCGGGCAAAATGCCTCATTGGACAACTGGCTCAAAAAACGTGGCGCCAAGTACGCAGTGCGTTGGCGGGCGGACCATGGCCAACGACTGGCAAAAAGGCAGACCCCCCACCCCCAAAAACGTGGCAACCTGGCAAACTCAATTTTTTTTCGGACGCAGCTTCCACCGGCAATTGCTGTTACGGCGACAACTGAGTTTGCCAACCGTGGCAAACTCAGGTGGCAAACTGGCAAAGTCATTTTGGCAGGATTAGCTGAGCCGCTTTCTGCTTGCAGCCGGCAGTGCTGCGCGCGAGAATCTTTCCGTTCCAACGATGCGACTCGCGACTCGTGCGTTTTCCTGATCCACCCGGGGGGTGGTTGCCGGTGGACACAACACCTGTCAGTTTGCTGGAACGCTTGCGCCAGCCGGGCGAGCGACAGGCGTGGCAACGGTTCACCGAGCTGTACACGCCGCTCATGTACTACTGGGCGCGGCGGCTGGGCATGCAGCCTTCGGATGCCGCCGACCTCGTGCAGGACGTCTTCGCAATCTTGATCCAGAAGCTGCCCGAGTTCGCTTACGACCGCCGAAAGAGTTTTCGCAGCTGGTTGCGGACGGTGATGTTCAACAAGTGGCGCGATCAGCAGCGCCGCGCCGAGCCGCCCCAGCAGGCGGACGAGGCGACTTTCGCCGAACTCCCCGGTCCCGACAAGGCCGACTGGGTGGGCGAGGTGGAATACCGCCAGAACCTCATTCGCCGCGCCTTGCAAATCATGCAGGCCGATTTTCAACCGAGCACCTGGAAAGCATGCTGGGAATACGTCGTTTCCGACCGATCCGCCGCGGAAGTGGCGGCCGAACTGGGCATCAGTGTCGGCGCTGTCTATGTCGCCAAGTCACGGGTGCTCAGCCGTTTGCGCCAGGAGCTGGAAGGACTCCTGGAGTGACCACATTCTTGCAGATTGCAGATTTGCGATTGCAGATTGAAGAGCCATGATGATTTGGGCTTAAAAATCTGCAATCTGCAATTCGCTGTAAGGTTTTGACGCCCGGACTCGTACTCTTCTTACGGAGGGTGCGTATGCTCCAGACCTTGCCTTGCCCGGAAGCTCACGATCTGCAGCGCTTCCTGCTGGGCCAGCTCGCCCGTGCCGATGCGGATTATCTGGAAGAACACCTGGTGCACTGCCAGCGCTGTCTGACAAAAGTGCCCGCGCTGAAGGCGTCGGACGCCGTCGTGGAAGCCATGCGCGCCCTGGCGGTTAGCGACGAGCCCGAAAAGGACATGGTCGAGGGCCTGATCAACCGGCTGCAGCAATTGCAGCCGGCGGGCAAGAGTCAAGACACCGACCTTAACTCCGCGCCGAGCACGGAGGTCGATCAGGCCAGCGGCAAGAGGCGTTACCAGGAAGCAGACACGCTGGACGATCCCGTCCTGGCCGGCCGTGCCAGCAGAACAGAAATCTGGACGGGCAGCGCCGAGTCATCCAGGAAAGCGCCGTCGCTTGAAGCCATGCCGGCCGGGTTGACCATCGCCGGTTATGACGTCCTGGGGGAGCTGGGGCGCGGCGGCATGGGCGTCGTCTACAAGGCCCGGCAACGAAGCCTCAATCGTCTCGTCGCCCTGAAGATGATTCTTTCGGGTGCCCACGCCGGAGCGGCGGAGCGCGCCCGCTTCCGCTCGGAAGCCGAGGTGCTGGCCCGCCTGCAGCACCCGCATATTGTGCAGATCTACGAGATCGGCGATCACGAAGGTCGGCCGTTCCTGGCGCTGGAGTTCATCGAAGGGCGGAGCCTGACCCAGTGCCTCAAGAGCGCGCCGCAGAATGCCCGCAGCTCGGCGCAACTGGTGGAGATCCTGGCCCGGGCCATGCAGGCGGCGCATGAGCGCGGCATCATCCATCGCGACCTCAAGCCCGCCAACATCCTGCTGGTCCGCAGCGAACGTCCTCAGGCCGTCGCGCTGGGCAGCGCTGATGAAGGGGGGCGCTACGAGCCCAAGATCACCGACTTCGGCCTGGCCAAGCAACTGGATAAAGGACCGGGCCACAGCGAAACCGGTTTGGTGGTCGGCACCCCCAGCTACATGGCCCCGGAACAGGCGCAGGGAAAGACCAGGGAGATCGGGCCGCCTGCGGATATTTATGCCCTGGGGGCGATCCTCTACGATCTGCTCGCTGCCCGGCCGCCGTTCAAGGCGGAGACCCCGATCGAAACCATCACCCAGGTGATCCACCACGACCCGGTGCCGCCGTCCCAGTTGCAGCCCACGGTGGCGCGCGACCTGGAGACGATCTGCCTGAAGTGCCTGCAAAAGGAGCCGCAGCGGCGCTACCCGAGCGCCCGCGCCCTGGCCGACGACCTGGCGCGGTTCCTGGCAGGCGAACCGATCCAGGCCCGGCCCGTCGGCCTCTGGGAGCGAGCTATCAAATGGGCGCGGCGGCGTCCCGTGGCGGCCGCGCTGGCCGGTGTCAGTTGCTTGACCGCGATCAGCCTGTTGTTCGGCGCCTTCATCTGGGCCGAGTATCAATATCAACAGGCTCAGGTGGCGGTGAAAGATTCGGAATTGGCGCGACAAAAACTCGAAGACTATCAAACCTTGGCAGCGGGCCTGGAAAAGGCGCAGGGGGCACTGCTCGCAGGCAAGGTCTACCTGGCCAGCGGAGATTTTCAGAATGCCAGGATGAAGGCTGCGGAGGCGTTGAACAGAATCGCTGCTGTCGAGACCTTGAACAAGGCCGGTTCGGAACCCAGGTTAGAGGAATTCAAAGCGGAGGCCGAGCAGTTACTGAAAGAGGCCAACCAGCGCTTAGACGATCTTGAAGCGAGCAGAATCGCGGAACAAAAGCGCGATCAATTCATCACGAAGCGCGACAAAGCGATCTTCGCCGAATCGCACCTGGGCGGTCTGGACGCCGGCTTCAGCCAGAAGGCGACCCGCACCGCGGCCATCGAGGCGCTCGCGGTATTCGGCATTGGGCCGCAACGAGGGATTCCTTTAAACCTGGATAGCCACTACTCGGACGGGCGCAAGCAAGAGATCGTCGCTGGCTGCTATAGCCTCCTTCTCATGCTGGCCGAAGCGGTGGCGCAGCCTCTTGAGTCCGAGAACCGCGTCAAGCAGCTTGAGGAAGCACTCCGAATCCTGGATCAGGCGGCGCAGTTGCGCACGGCGACAACCCGGGCTTACCACCGCCGCCGTGCCAACTACCTGAGGCAGCTCGGCCGGCAGGTCGACGCGGACGCGGAACAGCGGCAGGCAGACCGCCTCAGGGCCGAAGAAGCGGTTGATTATTTCCTGCTCGGCGATGAGGCCTACCAACGCAGAGACTGGCCGCAGGCGATTGACTATTTCAAACGCACGCTGCACCTGGAGCCGGAACACTTCTGGGCGCGCTTTTTGATCGCCATCGCCTTCATGCAGTTGCCGCGACCCGATCCCGAGCAGGCGGAAACGCATTTGACCTTCTGCCAGAGCCGCCAACCAGATTTCGTGTGGATTTACCTGGTGCGCGGCTACGTCAACGGCGAACTGGGACGGCGGGCGCTCGACGCCAAGTTAGCCCAAGCCGGCTCGTGCTTTGACGCGGCCGAGGAGGATTTCCGCAAGGCGCAAGAGCGCCTGAACCTCAACCCGGACGAAGAGGCGGCTTACAACCTGGTCATCAATCGCGGCGTCATGCACTGCCGGCAGGAGAAGTTCACGGAGGCGATTCAGGAGCTGCAACACGCCAGTCAGTTGCGGCCCGACAAGGTCAATGCCTACATCAATCTGGCGGAAGTCTTCCGCGCGCAGGAAAGATGGGACGAGGCGGTGGCGCAGCTTGACCGGGCCATTCAACTGCGGGGCAGCCTGGCGATGCTCTACCATGCGCGCGGCAGGCTCAATTTGGAGCGCCGCGACCTGGCCCGGGCTTTGCCGGACTTCGACAAAGCCATTGAGCTGTACGGATCGGACAACCCGTCCACCAGCGAGCGCGGTGTGCTTGCGGAAGATTATGCCCAGCGGGGCCGCATCCTGCACCAGCAACAGCGTTCCGCAGAAGCCTTGAAGGCGTACGATGAGGCGCTCCGGCTCCTGCCGGGTTACAGTTTGGCCCTGCGCTCGCGGGCTACGCTGCACTTCGAGCAAAAGCGCTACGCGCAAGCGATTGAGGACTTCGATGCTTATCTGAAACGATGGCAGCCCGCCCCGGAGATTTATGAGGCGCGCGGCCTGGCCAGGACGGCGCTCAAGGACTATGACGGCGGCATCCTGGACTACACGCAGGCCATCAACCTGGAGCCGACCTCCAGGCGCTATGCCTTACGCGGCTGGGTCCATGTGTTCCGGGAGGCGCCGCGGCAAGCCCTGCGCGACTTCGATGAAGCCATCCAGCGCGACGGCGCTAACGGCGATGCCTTCGCAGGCCGCGGCTATGCGCAAGTAAGACTCGGCCACTTAACGGAAGCCCTCGCCGATGCCGGCAAGGCCTTGCGCCATGCTCCACCAACCGCCGAGCAGGCCAGGCGGCATCTGTATAACGTGGCGCGCATCTTTGCTCAGGCCGCGGGCCAGGTCAAGGTCGAGGCTCGGCCTCCGTACCGGGGAATTCAGGACCAGCGCTTGTATTATCAGGCGCGCGCTGTGGAGTTGATCGTCAAGGCGCTGGGAAGCCTTTCACTGGACCAGCGCGTGGAGTTTTGGCGCGACTACATCCAGGAAGATGCCGCCTTCAACCCGATCCGGCGCAGCGAAGGCTTCGCACAAGTGGCGGCGAAATACGCCCGGCCAATTGTTCGCAGCCCGTAGCTGATGGCTGCGAACGACGAACCAAGTTCATAGGAAGTCCAGCCATGGCTTCTACCTTATCATCGCGGTTTCAGAAACGCCCTCCAGGCGCCAACCGTAGGCGGCGACCGGGCCAGCGGCGGCCGTCGCACCGGTTATGCCTGGAGCTGCTCGAAGGGCGGACGTTGCTCTGAGCCGGCGCGAGCATGGCGGCGGTCGTGCCGCTCGGGGCCAACGATTCGATAGACGGGACGCTCCTTACTGCCGGCGAAGTGGACCAGTTCCAGGTCATGCTCCCCGACAACGGGCGCCTGACCGCGTTGGTGCATACGGGAACTGCCCTACACACGCGCTTGAGCCTCCTCGGACCGGACGGCCAACTGCTTATCCAGAGCGACGGTCAAACGCCTCTCGATAGCGACGACCTGATTGCGCAGCATCTGCTCAAGGGGACTTACTCGGTCACGGTCACGGGGCTAGGAAGCGGCCTCGGCCACTATACCCTCAGCACCCAGTTCGAGCCAGCCACGCCACCGAATGAGCCGGTGCAAGCCGACTATCCGACCAATTATCCCTTTGCCTTGACGCCGCGCTTTGGTGCCGTGGGCGATTTCAACGGCGACGGCGTGCCCGACCTGGTCACCGCGGACGTAAACACCGGCGATGTTTCGGTCTTTTTAGGTCTCGGGGACGGCACGTTTCAGAAGGCACGGAACCTCACGGTTGGCGCCCTGCCTATTAGTGTCGCGGTGGGCGACTTCAATGGCGACTGCAAGCTCGACCTGGCCGTCGCCAACCAGGGCTCCAACGATGTCTCGATCCTGCTGGGCCGGGGTGATGGGACCTTTGAACCTGAACGGCGCGTCCGCGGAGGGAATGACGCCTCGTTCATGGTGGCCGCTGACGTGAATGGCGACGGCAAGCTCGACCTGGTCATCGGCAGCTTAAGCAACTTCACGAAAAACTACATTTCGGTTCTTCTGGGCAACGGGGACGGGACGTTCCAGCCGGAGTTGCCCTCCGAGGCCGGCGGCAAGGTCCCTGCGCGGCTGGCGCTCGGTGACTTCAACGGCGACGGCCACGTCGACATCGCCGTCGCCGACTTCGGGTCCAACAACATCTCCATCCTGCTTGGCCGGGGGGACGGGACGTTTCAGCTGGAGAAGGGAAATCCCTTGGGAAACACCAACCTCGATGCCCCTTTCGGGATCGTGGCGGGCGACTTCAATCACGACGGGCGTCTGGACCTGGCCGTCACCAACTCCGGCTCCAGCGTCTCGACAAGCGCGGGCCATGCGGGCGATGTGCCAAACTTTACGGAGGCCGACCCCGGCTCCGGTTCGGAAAACGTCGCCATCCTTCTGGGCAACGGGGACGGCACGTTCACGGACGCCGGGCAGTATGCCACAGGCACGACCCCGCTTATCGTCACCGCCGGCGACTTCAATCACGACGGCAACCTCGATCTCGCCGTTGCCAACCGGCAGTCCAACGACGTTTCCGTCCTGCTGGGCAACGGCGACGGCACCTTCCAGGAGCAGAAGCGCTACCGGGCGGGACTTCAGCCCTGGGGCATCCTGGCGGCCGATTTCAACGGCGACGGCAACCTCGACCTGGCCGCCATCAACATCCAGTCCCACGACGTTTCCATCCTCCTCGGGCTGGGGGACGGCACCTTTCAGCCGGACCTGACCGATCCCCGTCATGGCGGCACCAACCCGCTGGGGATCGTCACGGGCGACTTCAACCGGGACGGCATTCCGGACCTGGCCGCCGTCAGCTATTCGGAGGGCGACATCTTTGTTTATCAGGGGCGCGGGGACGGAACCTTCGGCAACCGGGTGCGCTACTCGGTCGGCTCCACGCCCGCGCAAATCGTGGCGGCCGATTTCAACGGCGACGGCATTCTCGACCTGGCCACCGCCAACTGCAATAGCGCCGACGTTTCCATCCTCCTGGGCCGGGGCGACGGCACCTTCCAGACGGAAAAGCGCTTCGCGGCCAGCACCTCCGGCGAGTGGATCGTTATGGGCGACTTCAACGGCGATGGCAAGACCGACCTGATCACCGGCGGCCAATTCGGGGCCGGCGTTTCGCTCCTCCTGGGCAATGGCGACGGGACGTTCCAGGCGCCAAAGATCTTCGCCCAGGGATATGCGGTGGCCGGCGCTGCCGTCGGCGATTTCGATGGCGACGGCAAGCTCGACCTGGCGGTTACCAACCTCTTCTCTCCCGATCCCAAGCAAGATGTCTTGATCTTCCTGGGCAACGGCAATGGGACGTTTCGGCCGCCAATTCAGGTTCCGGCAGGGATAGGGCCACTGGGCATCGTCGCCGGCGACTTCAATCATGACGGCAACACCGACCTGGCCGTCACCAACTTCGGCATCGCTACCAAGAAGGGCGATCAGGGCGCCGGCGGGGCCGGAGTGCCGGGCAAGTTCGCGCCCGGCAGCGTCTCGATTCTTCTGGGAAATGGGGATGGAACTTTCCATGCGGGGGATCTGCTGGCCAGCGGCGGAGGCCCTGACTCCATCGTCGCGGGCGACTTCAATGGCGACGGCAACATTGATCTGGCTGTCACCAATTCCCTCGGCACGGACATCTCCGTTTTCACGGGCCGCGGAGACGGAACCTTCCAGACCGCGCGGAGCTTCCCTGTGGGCGACGAGGCGACCCCGCGCAGGGGTCTTATCACTGGAGACTTCAACAGCGACGGCAAAACCGATCTGGCGGTGACCGAGCTCTTCCCCAACGACGTTTCCGTCCTGCTCGGCTCGGGGGATGGCGCCTTTGCGAAGCCGCTGCGCTTCGGCGTGGGGCTCGGCCCGGTCGCTTTGACAACCGGCGACTTCAATGAAGACGGCCGGCTCGACGTCGCCGGCGTCAACCCGACCACGAACCAGGTCTCGGTATCCCTCGGACGCGGCGACAGCACGCTTCAGGACCCCGTATCATTCGGCGTTGGATCAGGCCCGGTTGCCTTGGTGCAGGGAGACTTCAACCGCGACGGCCGGGCGGATTTGGCGACCGCCAACTTCGCGTCCAATGATGTCTCCGTGCTCCTTGGCCTGGGAGACGGGACCTTCCAACAGGAGCCGACCGTCCCGGTGGGGACGAATCCGACGGCGCTCGTGACGGCGGACTTCAACGGCGACGGCACTGCCGACCTGGCTGTCGCCAACGCCGGCTCCAACGATATCTCGATCCTGCTAGGCCTTGGCCACGGGACCTTCCAGGACCAGATCCGCCTGCCGGCTGGAGATCTGCCCCAGGCGCTGGTGACGGGTGATTTCAACGGCGACGGCATCCCCGACCTGGCCGTCGCCAATTATCGCTCTCAGGACGTGTGGGTGTACCTCGGCCGAGGGGATGGTACGTTCCGGGACCCGCTCCGCCTGGCGCTGCCGGCGTCTCCGATCGCTCTGGTGACGGGCTACTTCAACGGCGACCGCCATCTGGACCTGGCCGTCGCCTACTACCGTTCCGGCGAAGTGTCAGTCCTTCTAGGGCAAGGGGATGGGACTTTCCGGGCTCAGGCGCCGTTCGCGACAGGCACCAATCCAACCTACATGGTGACGGGAGACTTCAACGGCGACGGCATCCCGGACCTGGCCGTGGCCGATAGCATCTCTTCCAGTAGCTACCTCTTTCAGGGCAAGGGGGACGGAACATTCCAGCCGTTGGGGACGCGCGAGGCGGGGGATTCCCCAGGCGCTCTCGTGGCCGACGACTTCAACAGCGACGGCCGCATGGACCTGGCCTTCACCGGGCAATCTTCCGGAAACGTATTGGTCCTGCAGGGCAAGGGCGACTCGAACTTCACGCCGGGCGGCGCGCTCTCCAGCCCGCTGCAGGCGACGCCGCTCATCTCGGATTGGAACGGCGATGGCCTGGCCGATGTGGCGGTGGTCAACCGGGATGGCGAGATCCTGCTGCGCTTGTCCCGCCCGGGCAACCCCGGTGTTTTCCAGCCGCCTGTGATCGTCAATCCGGCTCCGCTGCCGCCCGCCCGTGATCTGGCCGTCGTCTCAACCCCACACGGCCAGCGGATGGCCGCCCTGGATGCCAAGAGCGCATCTATATCGTTCTACGCGCATCGGCCCGACGGCACTTTCTCGTGGAGCGCAGGTCCCGAGGTGCCGGGACTCTTGCCGGTGGCCCTCGCCGCCGCGGACCTCAACGGCGACGGGCTCACGGACCTGGCCGTGGCCGACACCGCCGGCAACGTCTTTGTTTACATGCAAGACGCACTTAGTGGTTTTGGGCTTGAACCCAGCTATAGTCTTGCGGTTGGCCTGAATCCCTCAGCCCTCGCGCTGGTCGATGTGACGGGCGACGGACGGCCGGACATCGTGGTGACGAGCCGGTACTCCGGCGACGTCAGCGTCCTCTGCAACGCCGCGGTCGCGCCGTTCACCTCGGCGCTGCGCTTCCGGGCCGGCACCGGCCTGTACAGTCTCAACCAGACCGACAAATCCACTGGTGCGCTGGCGGTTTCGTCGCGGCAGGCGCCGGCCGGTCTGGTCGCGGGGCGGTTCGACAGCGGCGATCCCATCGACCTCGTCGTTACCGACAGCGGCGCCAACCGCTTTGCGCTGCTACGGGGCGATGGGGAGGGCGGCTTCCTGAATCCGGAGAGCCCGCGGAGTTTTGCCACGGGCCCCGACCCCACGGTTGTCGTCCAGGGACGCTTCACAGCCGGCCCGAATCTTGACCTGGCCATCCTGGATGAAGCCACGGGCGAGATTTCCATCTTCCTGGGCGATGGCCACGGCGGCTTCATGCTCAGCTCCACCGTCAGCGCCGGCAACCTGCCCACCGGCCTGGCAGTTGCCGACATCGACGGCGACGGCAAGCTTGACCTGCTTGTCGGCAACGACTACGGCGACCTGCTCATGTTATTGGGCATCGGTGATGGCACGTTCCGGTCCTACCAGCGGGCCGGGCGCAATGTGGCCCTGGCCGTCGCCGACCTCACCGGCAAGGGCCAGGACGATTTCATTTTCGCCGACCAGGCGCTCGACCAGGTGTCGGTGTCGTACGGCGGAGCGCCGCCTGCCGTCTTCCAGGACCGGCACAA
This sequence comes from Gemmataceae bacterium, assembly GCA_035939715.1. Taxonomy (GTDB): domain Bacteria; phylum Planctomycetota; class Planctomycetia; order Gemmatales; family Gemmataceae; genus DASZFN01. The sequence continues at coordinate 9,933 of DASZFN010000081.1, forward strand.
CGGTCTGCTCGCCCCGACTGCGGTCAAGCTCGCCGACTTGAACGGCGACGGCATCCCCGACCTCATCGTGGCCAACGGCGGCGGCAACAGCATCCTTGTTTATCCCGGGCTGCCGGGCGGCGGCTTCGGGCCGGAGGTCAGGGGCGGCAAAGGCTTCTTTACCGGCACCAACCCCGTGGGCATCACGGTCGCCTACCTCAACGATGATCTCGTTCCCGACCCAACCGGACGGTCCCTGACCGACCCGACGCCCGACCTGGTCGTGGCTAACGAGGGCTCCAATGACGTGACGATTTTGCTCGGCCACGGGCAAGGCCAGAACTGGACCCTCGAGCCGGGCCCGCGGCTAAAGGCCTTCGGCAGCGGACCGGTTTCCACCGCGCTTCGCCCTGTCACCGACCCCAAAGGCGGCCCTCCCACCCAGGACCTCCTGATTGCCAACAGTCAGTCAAACACGGTCACCTTGCTGCCTGGCAGGGGTGGTGACTTCTTCGACATCAAGCCACAATCGGTCCAGACCTTCCCTACAGGCCCGGATCCCCTGCAAGTCGTGGTGGGCCCCTTCGTCAAGCCAGGCGAAATCGATCTCCTCACGGTCAACGCCGGCTCCAACGATCTCACCTTCTTCCCCAACTTTGGCACGGGGCGGAGCATAGACAGTGGCGGCAGCATGCCGCTGGCGGCGGTGGCCGCAGACCTCAATCACGACGGCATCATGGACCTGCTCGTGGCCAACAACGGCGACGGCGCCATCAGCCTGTTGCTCGGCTCGGCGAGCGGACCCACTCTTGCCAAGGTCTTCTCGAGCGCCGATGTGAAGCATCCGACCGATGTGGCGCTCGGTGACGATCCCTCGGTGTTCTACGTCAGCCAGGAAGGCGAAGAGACGGCTGCGCGTTTCACCCTGGATCTCGGCCTGGGCGTGATCGCATCCCCATCTCCTCCTGGAACGCCGGCCCGGCAAATTGCTACGCTTCTCCCACTTGTAGATGCCGCGCCCGCCACGGTGGCGACCTTGTTGACCGTCGCCGATGAGCGCGAGGCCGCGTTGACGGACAGCATTGCCGCACTGGAATCCACCCTGACAATCGGGATTATCGTGGCTGCCGTCAATTCGGGCGAGAATTACGAACCGGACGCACAGGCGCTCTTGTTGGATGACGCGTTGCCGGAGTTGCGTCAGGCCGTCGATGCGAACCCCGGCTTGCCTGGCTTCGTGATCGGTCTGGAGGAGGCGTTGCAGCGCACGGGACTCGAGCTGCGTCAAAAATTGTTCGAGGCCGGCAAGCCTCAGCGCCCTGTCGATGACGTGGGCGCTCTCTTGAGGGAAGCGATCAGCATTCCACAGGCCCTTATCGCCAGCGCCGGCAGCGCCGCCAGGCAATGGCTGACGGACAGCATTTTCGACGTGGCCCAGTCCGTGCATGGACTGCTTGGCTCAGCCGCGGCGACTTTCGGATTGAGAGATGTACCGCTACCCGGCAGCCTCTGGCAAGACGCTGCAGACGCCCTGCTCCAGTCAGGACGTTCCACGATGCAGGCCGTACACGACGCACTCCGCTCTTTGCTTTCAGCTGAAGGCAGCGAAGCGGCCCCGGGCGGACATGGGCAAATAGACATCCGCTACTTTGAGAGAACGGAATGGGGAGAGAACGAATTGCAGATTGCAGAGTTGAGATTGCGGATTGAAGAACGCGACGATGACTCTGGCGCGAAATCCCCGATCTGCAATCGGCAATCGGCAATCCTCGAAGACACCGAGGCGTTAACCGTGCCTTTGATCGCTGCCCTGTTCGCGAGCGGCGCCTGGCAAGCTATTGCGCCGGGCTGGCAAAGCGACAGGCAAAGGACAGGCCTCGGACGGCGAGCGCTGCGAGCGGCATCGCCGGGCTAATCTTGGTGGCCTGTGGAACCGCACCACCGGGCCTGTCCCGGTCGACGGATGAGAACGGAAGAACAAAGCGGCCGGTGAGTGTCCGCCGCCAAGCAAACTCTCACCGGCCCGGCATCTCCCCGGCGCTTGGTCTGCGCGCCGGGGCGGATGACCTCCTCATTGTACTGCAGGCCGCCCTCGAATAGGAGAGCTACCATGTGGCACCATCCCTGGCTGGATTTTCGGAAGTCCCCTCCCGCGCTTCGCTGCGGCCCGCGGGCCTGCAGTCCCTTCCGGCGCCGGGCCGCGCCCAGGTTATTCCTGGAGCGCCTGGAGGACCGCAGCCTGCCAAGCAGCGTCGGACCGCTGCCCCTTCCCGATGGTTTCCTGACGCCAAACCCGTTTGGCGGTCCGGACGGGCATTTCAATCAGCCGGGTCCCGCCGACTCGACTCTGCATGGCCGCGGCGGCGAGCCCAGCACCATCACCAATTTCAACGGCTTCATCGGCGAGGTCCGTGTGGACGGCACCGGCACGGACGGCAACGGCAATTCCCTCCTCTGGGAGGTGGATTTACGCTTCATGGATGGCGTCTACCAGGGCGTGGACGGCAACATCCACAGCGGCACGTTCGCGGAAGTCTGACTGGACGTCTACCAAGTCAAGTTTGACTTCACCCCGCCGCACTTGACGCAGATCCATGATTTCGACCCCGGCTTTGGTCCGGCCGTCAGTTCCGTGGGCGGCAACGGCTTTGGCGACAGGACCTTCTGGACCGTGGCCATTCCCGACAGCGCCGTGCACGTAAACTTCGGGGCCGGCCGCGCTGAAATGCAGGTCAGCAACCTGGCCATGGACGATTACGGCAAGATTCCCACGGCCCTCGGGCCCCAGTGGCAGACGGCCTTCGACCCCGCCACCGTCTCCTTCGACGTCGTCTGGAGCGGCCCGGTGTCGCGGCGGCTCAGCGTCACCAATGGCAGCAACGGCGATCAGTTCGCCGGCGACTATGTGGAAGATCAGGCGACGGTAACCTGGTCGGGGACGAATAACGCCACCGGGTTCAGCTTCACCGCGAACCCGGGCGACTTCTCGACCAGCGCTCCCGGGCGCGCCTTCGCCGAACTCGGGCACGAAGGTAACGGCACCTTCTTCTCCTCGGATTCCTCGGGACCTATGGGCTCGAGTTTCCGCCTACCGGCAAGGACGCCGGCTATCTGGGTGGCCTTGCCGCCTCGAGCTCTTCCACCCACCGGTTCGAGCAGTGGTCTCGGCAAACTATCTGTAGCGGTGTTTGCAGGCATGTCCGGCAATCCACCGGCCAGCCCTCAGGGCTTTCTTGCTGCAGCCAAACCGCCGGCCGGGAACCTGGTAATCCCAGCGCCGGTAACAGATCAGCTGTTTACGAATTTGGCAGCGGCTCTGTCATTCAACGCCTGGGCCAATGATCTGGCTCTGGCCCATCAAAAGTAAACTGGTCCGGCGGGATCGGGCAGCATCTGCTGCCCGGTCCAGGCATAGTGCCCTGATTTGTCTTTTGGGACCGAAGGGCCAGCAGGACAACCAAAGCGCCAGGCAAGCGCCAACCAAAGCGCCAAGCAAATTTCCAAGGAGGTCCGTTACTTTGTTCCCCGTCCGCACGCGAGGCGCCAACCAAATCGGCAGGAACAGCTTCGGGACCATGCAATTCGTGTTTTCGGACCCTTGCCTCAATTCGGCGTTTCATTCGTTCCATGAACCCAAGTTCGTGGCCACGGGTGGACAAGCGAAAGATTCTTGCAAGCCTGGCGCAGTTTGCCAATAATGGCGGCGAGACTTTTCGCAAAGGTCCGCGGCGGCTGCGGAGGACTTGGCTTGCGCGCACATTTCTACAGAAATTTATTTTGCCGCGGTCGATTGGCGCAGCTAAGGCATCTATCCTTCTAGGAGAGCGGATGGCATACGAAGCCGCGTCTCAGGGGCAGCCGCTGGAGCATTTTCGCGAATACCTGCGGTTGCTGGCTCGCTTGCAGATCGATCCGCGGCTTCAGGGCAAGCTCGATCCATCCGATGTCGTCCAGGAAACGTTGCTGACTGCGCACCAGAAGAGAGACCAGTTTCGCGGCCAAAGCGATGCGGAGATGGCGGCGTGGCTGCGGCAGATTCTGGCCAACCATCTGGCCCAGGCGCTGCGTGCCTTCAGTCGTGAGAAGCGCGATGTGAAGCTGGAGCAATCGCTGCAAGCGGCCGTGGAGCAATCTTCGGCCCGGCTGGAAGCCTTGCTCAGCGACAGTAGCGCCTCGCCGGTCGAGAAAACGATTCGCGAGGAGCAGCTTTTTCAGCTGGCTGAAGCGCTGGCGAAGTTGCCGGAAGATCAACGTCAGGCGCTGGAGATGCGCTACCTGGAAGGCTGGCCGGTGGCGCGGATCGGCAAGCAGATGACGCGCACCGAAGCGTCGGTTACCGGCTTGCTGCGGCGGGGATTGAAGAAGCTACGGGAGTTGCTCGCGGAATAGGGATGAGGCGGCGGAGCAACTCGGTCAATGACGGACCTGGAACGCGAACAACATCTGGACGCGGTTCTGACCGCGTATCTGAAAGCGGTCGATGACGGCCAGGAACCGGATCGGGCCGCTCTCCTCATCAATCATCCCGACCTGGCCGCGGAACTACACGAATTCTTCGACGAACAGGATCGGCTCACGCGCTGGACCGAGCCGTTGCGCCCCACGGCTCAGGCGGCCTGCGTAGCTGCTCTGGACACTAACGATCTTTTCAACACACCGCAGGAGGCCGTCGCCCAGGTCTCGGGCGGCTCGCTTCCCTCCTTTGGAGACTACGAACTGTTTCAGGAAATCGGCCGGGGCGGCATGGGCATCGTTTATAAAGCGCGACAGCGGAGTCTGAACCGGCTGGTGGCCCTGAAAATGATCCGGCCCGGGGACGCCGCGGCCGACATTCAGCGCTTTCGCAATGAAGCCGAGACGATCGCGCTGCTCGATCATCCGCACATCGTGCCGGTTTATGAAGTAGGTGAGCAGGAAGGGCAATTGTACTTCAGCATGAAGTTGATCGAAGGCGGCAGCCTGGCGGATCGGCTAGGCGAGTTCATGTCGGCGCCGCGGACCGCCGCGGAGTTGATGGTCAAGGTCGCCCGCGCCGTTCATCATGCTCATCAGCGCGGCATTTTGCACCGGGATTTGAAGCCGTCCAATGTACTGCTTGACGGCAGCGCACAGCCCTATGTCACCGACTTCGGCCTTGCCAAGCGTGTGGAGTCACAAGCTAACTTGACGGATTCTGGAGCGCTTGTCGGCACTCCGAGTTACATGTCCCCGGAACAAGCTGCGGGGAAAAAAGTACCGCTGACGACCGCCACCGACGTGTACGGACTAGGAACGATACTGTACACCTTGTTGACCGGAGTGCCGCCGTTTCAGGCCGAAACGCGGCTTGACACACTGCTTCTTGTACGCGAGCACGAACCTGAATTACTCCGGCAAAAGAACAGGCGGGTTGACAAAGACCTGGAGACGGTCTGCCTGCACTGCCTGCAGAAGGATCCGCGCCGCCGTTATGCTTCGGCCGAGTCGCTGGCGAACGACTTGAGTCAGTGGCTATCTGGAGAGCCAATCCTTGCGCGGCCAATCACCCCAATCGCTCGAGTGTGGCGCTGGTGTCGTCGCAATCATGCTATTGCCGGTTTGGCCGTAGCCCTGGCTATGGTCGTGATTGTAGGCTTTGCCGGCCTCCTCCTCAGTTACCAGAAACTTCGTCAAGAGCAAACGCGCACGCAATTGGCCTTGCAAGCAGAAGAACGTCGGCAGACGCAAGCGCTCCAGATCGTGGACGACATGTACACGGAGGTCGCAGCGAAGTGGCTCGAACAGCAGCCGCAGTTGGACGAGACACAGCGGGAGTTCTTGCTCAAGGCGCTGTCATTCTATGAAGCGTTTGCCCGAGAGAAGAACAGTGATCCCACGCGATCGCTGGACACCGCGCGGGCCTGCCGAAGGGCGGGAGCAATCCGCGCAAAACTCGGGCAGCATGCCGAGGCTGAGTCGCTATTGCAACGGGCCTTGGAGCTGAACGAGGCACTTGTCGAGTCTTTTCGCGGCGTACCGATTTACCAAAAGGAACTGGCCGAAAGTTACATGGCCATGGGCACATTATACGGGATCACGCGTCGTGAACGTGAAGCTGAGCAGGCCCAGCTCAAGGCCTTGCCGCTTCTGGAGGCCCTTTCTAAGAGCTTTCCCAAGGAGCCGGAGTATCAGCTTGACCTGGCCCGGAATTACCACTGGTTGGGCCATCTTAGAAGCGTGACAGGACGAGTAACTGAAGCGGAGCAGGCTTATCGCAAAGGACTGGGGCTTTCGAGTAGGCTCGCTCAGGAATATCCGGACGTCGCTTCCTACAGCCTGGAGTTCGCATATGGCTGCCACGGCCTGGGACGATTACTGAAGGACGCCATCCGCATCCCGGAGGCAGAGAAAGCAGTTCGCCAGGCTCTGGAGGTGCACACGCGCTTGGCGCAAAATCCGCTTTGCAGCCAGGACAATCAATGGGCCACGGGCCTTTGTTGCAACAGCCTGGGAGTTCTCTTGCTGGAAGCCGGACGTCTACCGCAAGCCGAAGAGGCATTGCGCCAAGCGCAGGAGTCTTTTGAGAGATTAGTGAAAGACCACCCGAAAGTACCCGATTACCGCAGCTATCTGGCGATGACCTATAGCAACATGGCGGGGTTGTTCGAAAAGACCAACCGAATCCAGGATGCGGAGCGATTCTATGGAATGTCCCTGTCACTGGAAGGTGCTCTGGCCAGGGAATTCCCGGCAATGCCGGATTATCGTCACGAACTTGCCTCAATGACCTCAAACCTGTGTCGGCTGCTCGTGCAGTCCGGGCGCGGCGACAAGGCGGAGTCGCATTATCGCGAGGCCATGAAACTGTACGAAGGGCTCATGCAGGACTTGCCTGACGTTGTCGAATATCAGTTGGGAATGGCTTCAGTTTCCCACAGCTTGGGCGTCCTGCTGAGAAAGCTCGGCAACGGCCGCAACAGCGAGCAGTGTTATCGCAGGTCGCTCGAAATCTATGCGTTCTTAAGCCCGAAATTACTAACAGAGCCTAATTACCAGAGAGCTGTGGCCCGCAGCAGCTCAAACCTCGGCAATCTGTTGAATGACGCCAATCGCCTCGACGAAGCGGAACCTTTTCTGCGCCAAAGCGTGCAAGTTCTCGAGAACCTTGCGAGCCGTTCCCCGGCCCGGCCAGACGATCATAACGAATTAGGAGGCGCCCTGAACAACCTGGCAAACTTGCAGATGAAAAGGCCTGCCTGCCGCGCCGAAGCCCGGCTTCTACTGGAACGCGCCATCCGCCAACAAAAGACCGCGCTTCAAGCCAACCCCCAAGATCCGCGCTATCTTTCGATGCTCAATAATCACCTAGGAAATCTGACGACATTTTTGCTGCAACTGGGACTATACCGTGACGCGGCCGAATCAGCGGTGGAATTTACTCGAATCGCTCGTGAGAACCCCAGGCAATATGCCTACGCCTGGTCTTTTCTAATGCAATGCGCGCCCTTGGCAGAACAGGATGCAAAGCTGCCCGCGGCCCAGCGAAAGATCGTCGCCGGGGACTACAGGCAGCATGCACGCGAACTAATTGATCAAGCTGTGCAGCGCGCTCCGGCCGATGCCGCATTCCACAACGAACTCGCCTGGAACATGGCTGCCTCGCCGGTTATGGCGTTGTGTGATCCGACAAAGGCCGTGGAACTCGCCGGCAAAGCAGTCAAGCAAAGGTCCGGAACAGGAGCGTTTTGGAATACCCTGGGAGTAGCCTACTACCGCACAGGCAACTGGCAGGCAGCAATCAAGGCTTTGAATCAATCTGTGGAACTACGCCAAGGCGGCGATACTACCGACTGGTTCTTCCTGGCAATGGCTTACTGGCAACTGGGCGACAAGCAGCAAGCCCGCAAATGGTACGACCAGGCCAAACAGTGGATGGCAAAGAAGCAACCGAACAACGAGGAATTGCTGCGTTTCCGCGCTGAGGCCGATGAACTGTTCGCCGGCACTCAGGCTAAAAGCGCGCCTAAGCAGGGAAAAGAGCATGCACGGTAAGGACAGCGTGACACTACACAGGCGCATAACGCATGATGCCCGGCACTCGGTCGAAATCGCTGTCCTCGCTGGCGATCTTGCCAAGCCCGTTCGCCTGCATCAGAGCAACGATCATCGCATCGTTGCTGAGCAGCCCGGTTTGTTGACTGATCGCTGCCGCCGAGTCGAGCAGAGACGCGGAGACGCTGAGGATTTGCACGCCCATCTGCGGGACCTTTTGAAGGGCCGTCCGAAACTTCGTAAGCTGCTGGACTTTAGCAGGATCCTGCTTGAGCCGTTGCACGATCTTGGAAGGCCAGTTGAACAGGAGCGCCGCTTCCATCGTCATCAGCCGATGCGCAACCTCACTCAGTACGTGCGTCGATGTGTAACCCGACAGCTCCTGAAGTTCCACCCGCTTGAAGAGGTCCGTACAAGGCGGCCCGAAAACGACATGGGGTTCGAAATGGTAAACGAATGCATTGGCATCCACGAACACCGATTCTCCGAGCAGCAGATCCGTAAAGATCATGCATCGTCCTCGGCGTCAGGAAAGTCGAGGTCAGGGGAGTTGGCAAAATACTCGGCCTCTTCCGCACTGCCCTTGAAGCCCATCATGCCGGCGGTCCGCTCGGCCCAGGTCAGAGTTGTCTCCACAGTGACGCGGACCTTTTCGTGTTCCTTGAGTGGTAACGGGCGCTCCAACTTAAGCGTGCCGTTTTCGTATGTGGCATCAACCGTAATGCTCATGGCTTAAGTCTCCGCAAAGTATTGGTGGAGGCGCCGTCATCGTAGCAAAGCCATCCGCAGCGAACCAGTCCGGATGCGGAATCGGGAACCAGAAGAGCAAAAGCGGCCGGTGAGTCCTTTGCCGCCAAGCTAGTCCTCACCGGCCTCGGCATGCCCGGGCGCACGGTCTGCGCGCCGGGGTCATGACGCTTCCATTATAACCGCAGACCGCTGCCCAGATAGGGGTTCTCATCATGCGGTTTGCTTCGTTTGTGCGGTTTGGCAAGTTGCGTTTCAAAAGTGGGTCGGGCGTGTCTTCCCGTTCCTCGCGTCGAACGAAATCCGGTCCCACTCCCTTATCTCTCGAGCAGCTTGAAAGCAGAACCCTACTTTCTGCTGGCGTTCCTGACACAACTTTCGGCAACAGTGGCCAGGTTTTTACCTCGTTTCCCGGTTATTATGCCGGAGCTCAAGATGTGGCGATTGGGGCGGACGGAAAGATCGTGACCGTAGCCAGCGGCGTTACCAGCACGGCCTCCGCTGTGGATCCCGCCAGCATAGTGCTGACGCGCTACAACCCCGACGGCGGCCTCGATGCAAATTTTGGGCAGAATGGCGAAGTCAACACACCGGTTGGAGTTACCTGGAATACCCAAAGAGCTTCTCAGGTCGCTATTTTGCCGGACGGTCACATTCTCGTCGGCACGTTTGCCGATCCGACTGGAGCTGGCGGAACCCCAACCAATCCTTATGAGTTCCTCTTGGCCCGATACAACGCCAATGGATCACTGGACAGCAGCTTCGGCAACAACGGCTTGGTGTACACTTCCCTTGGGAATCAAGGGGGCCCTTACAACGTCTTTGGCGCGATTGCACCGGCGATGGCGGTTCAAACTGACGGCAAGGTTCTGCTGGGCGGGAATATTGGCCTTGGATCAGGCGCATTCGGCATGGTGCGATACAACGTGGATGGCACTCTGGACCAGTCGTTTGGGAGTGGCGGAGTTGTTGAAACGCCGTGGCAAAACCTTGGGACCGGTCAAGAGATTACCGCGCTGGGCGTAGAAGCAGATGGCACAATTGTGGCAACAGGCGGCAATATAAATGGGGGCAGCCCATTCCTGCTCGCCCGATACGACTCGCATGGTCACCTCGATGCCAGTTTCGGAGTAGGTGGCCAAGTCACTACCTATTTCCCAGGTTTGCAAGGCTCCAATGCCAACGCCCTGGCGATTCAGCCGGACGGCCGAATTCTCGAATCTGGAACCGTCAGCACTGCTACCGGCTTTTATTATGGACTGGTCCGTCATAACACAGACGGAAGCCCCGACACGAGTTTCGGAACCGGCGGGGAAGTCGTCACGAATCCAAATGCCGGCGGAGATTTCGGAGCAAGTCTAGCAGTCCAGCCAGATGGCAGAATTCTTTTGTTGCAACAACAGTCTTTACATACGATTGTGCTTGCACGCTTTAATAGCGACGGTAGCGCAGACGCAAGCTTCGGCACAGCCGGGACCGTTACGCCTCAGCTCCCTGCAACCGTATTAAATGAAGGCACCCAAGTAAGGCTTCAACCCGACGGCAGAATTGTTGTCGTGGGCGCGACGGACGCCGCGGCGGGCAGCAACTTCCTCTTGCGCTACCAGGGGGATCAGCCGCCGACAATCGTCACCGCGCCTGCGAACCTAGTGGCCGGGAACTCGTTCTCTGTCACCATCACGGTGGACCATCTGGACGGCAGCATCGACACCGGCTATGCGGGCGTGATCCATTTCACGAGTTCGGACCCCCAGGCGTTGCTTCCGCCTGACTATACCTTTACATCGAGCGACAATGGCAC
>DASZFN010000082.1:0-2945 GCA_035939715.1 Gemmataceae bacterium
GCGTTCGCAGGCATTGTTGTCCAGGGGAATCCGGGGGTCGTCCAGGAAACGTGTCAGGCCCGTCCAGTGTTCTTGCAGACTGCTCAGAGCTTGTGAAAAAATCATAAAAAGCGGGACGGACAGCTGTCCAAGGCGGGGGTCGGGCGCTAAAACGAGCTGCATGGAAGACCAAACCCTGCCAACGGACGGCACGGCGGCGGAGCCGGCCGGGAAATTGTTTGATCTGGATGAGCCCGCGCCAGCGCCGGCGTCGCCGCCGAGCCCGGATGGCCGGCGCCGGCTGCGGTATGCTCATCGGACCCAGGTGAGCATGCGCACCTGTTCGCTGGACCAACTGATCCCGGAAGACCATCCCGTGCGGACGGTGTGGGCCTACGTGGAGGGCTTGGACCTGTCCGAGTTGGAACGGAAGATCAAGGCGGTTGAGGGACGGGCCGGCGCCTCGGCTACCGATCCGCGCATTCTCTTGACCCTTTGGTTGTACGCGACCCTGCGTGGCATCGGTAGCGCTCGGGAATTGGATCGCCGCTGCGATCCCGACCTCGGCGAGGTGCCGTTCCAATGGATTAGCGGCGGCGTGACGCTGAACTATCACACGCTGGCCGACTTTCGTGTGCAGCACGTGGACGTTTTGGATGGTTTGTTGACCAGCAGTGTGGCCGTGCTCTTGGAGCAGGACCTGGTGAGTATGGAGCGTGTGGCCCAGGACGGCATGAAGGTGCGGGCCAGCGCCGGGGCAGCCTCGTTTCGGCGGCGTTCGCGTTTGGAGCAGTTCCGAGAGGAGGCCCAAGCCCAGGTCGAAGCTCTCAAGAAGGAAGTAGACACCGACCCGGCCGCGGGAACACGTCGGCAACAGGCCGCACGCGCGCGGGCCCGAGCGGATCGCGCCGAGCGCCTGCGGCGGGCTTTGGAGCAGTTGCCTCAGGTGGAAGCCAGCAAGCCGGTGAAGGAGAGGGACAAGGCCCGCGTCTCGACCACCGATCCGGAAGCGCGGGTGATGAAGATGGGCGATGGCGGCTATCGGCCGGCGTACAACGTGCAGTTGGCTACCGACACCCAGACGCAGATCATCACGGGTATCGACGCCATCAACTCGGGAGGCGACCAGGGCAAACTGGCGCCGATGGTCGAGCAGCACGATGAGCGCTACCAGGAAAAACCCCAGGCGATGCTGGTCGACGGCGGTTTCGCCAAGAAGGAAGACATTGAAAGCGTCGAGCAGGCGGGCACGACCGTCTATGCGCCGGTGCAGGCCTCCAAGGACCCCCAGCGTGATCCGCACACGCCCCGTCCGGACGATACGCCCAAGGTGGCCGAATGGCGACAACGCATGGCGACAGCGGCAGCCAAAGAGATCTACAAGGAGCGTGCCAGCACCGCCGAGTGCGTCAACGCGCACGCCCGCAACCGGGGCTTGTACCAGTTCCGGGTGCGTGGCTTGGCCAAGGTGAAGGCCGTCGTGTTGTTGTACGTGTTGGCTCATAATCTCATGCGGGCAAGGACGGTGCGCGCCGAGCGAGAAAACCAGAGGGAATAGGGAAGGCCAAGGGGCCGAAAAGGCCATAGCAAGGCCGCGGACCGTGTGCCGCCTGCCAGCGCCGGATCGGGATCCGCATCGTCCCAGGTGCCCGGAGGAAAAAAAAGACCCCGGCCACTCATGACAACCCCCGCCCATTTCCTCCCGACGCCAGAAGGGCGAAAACTTCACAAGCTCTCAGCACTTTGCGACAGGGCTGCCGCAACGACGGTTCGCCGCTCTCGGCCAACGCTTGCTGGTGCATGCCATCCAGGTGCTGACGTAGCGCCCGGTCGGCCTCGACCGCGGCAGGCTGCTCGGTTCCGGGCACGTGGGCCAACTGCCGCTGCCGCTGGAGCCGGTACACATTCCGAATCTGGTGGAGCCACGCCAACGCCCAGTCCTTCAATTCCGGCCAACTCTTGCCTAGGCGGATGAAATCGCGTCGCACATGCGCCCAGCAAAAGGCCAACTGCACCTGGCCGTTCTTGACCTGGGCGGTCGCCTTGTAGCCGGCGTACCGATCCACCATCATCGGCCCGCCCGTCTCCGGTCCCTGCGGCAAATGCTGTTGCGGCACCTCGTGGCTGCGGCTGGCATCAAGCACAAAGACCACGGTGTCCACGCTGAGAAATACCCACAGCCACCAACCATGTCCCACTTTGCCTTCGTGCTCGACGAACACCTGCCAACGCGTCTCGTCGCCTTGCCAAATGCCCGCCTGCTGTTGCCGGGCGATCAGCGCTTCGTAGAGCGGCACGAACAGCGGCTCCAGCCGCTGCAAGCCCCCGGCCACCGTGCCGGCCGCCAAGTCCAGCCCCAACAGCCGCCACGACGCCAACAACCGTTCCGTCGGCCGTTGACTGAGAAACTTGTCCAGCAAAATTTCCACCCAGATCGACACGCCGTAACGCGACTTGGGAATCAACTGCCCAGGCGCCGGCGCCGTCACGATCCGCCACAGCCCCGTGCAGGAGCAGGTCGGCTGATAACGCCGCCGCCGAAGCACCCGCCGATGCGCCCGCACTTCGATCTCAATCTGCTCCGCATCCTCCGTGTCCGCACGCTCGGCATAGGGCTTCCCGCACCGCTCACAGCGGCACTGCTCCGGCGGCAGTGCGATGGTCTCGACGCAGGCCGGCAAATGCGAATAGTCGCGCCGCCCCGGACCCGAGCGACCTGCTTGCTGACCACGCCGCCGCGCCGCGCCAGCCTCGTCCTGGTCCTCCAACCCCTTCAACCAATCATCCGTCGAGGTTTTCGCGGCTTTCTCTGAACGCCGACCAAACGCTTGCTGCTGCAACTGCCGCTTCTCCGCCTCCAACTGCTCTACCTGCTGCTCCAACTTCCGGACACGCTCCAATGCCCGTGCATGCATGCATCGCCAATAACCGGCCTCCTGCCGCAGTTCGCAGTTCTCCCGCCGCAG
>DASZFN010000083.1:0-2794 GCA_035939715.1 Gemmataceae bacterium
TTCGGCCGCCGTGCGTACGCCGCAGCTTATCACTGAGGTGTCGCGAAAGTTCGGGCGGAATGCTGCGGTGGTCAATATCGACCCCCGCCGCGTAAGGAAGGATGGCGTGGAGTTCTGGGAGGTGCACATCAACGGCGGCCGGGTGCCCACGGGGCTGGAAGCCGTCGCCTGGGCGCGCCGCGTGGAAGAGCTGGGCGCCGGTGAAATTGTGCTGACATCGATGGATGCGGACGGAACCAAGGCAGGTTATGATATACCGATGACGCAGGCGGTGGCCCAGGCGGTGCGCATTCCGGTAGTGGCCAGCGGCGGCGCAGGTTCGCCGGAGCATCTGTATCAGGTTTTGACCGTGGGGGGCGCCGATGCGGCGCTCGCCGCCAGTATTTTCCATTACAATGAATACGGCATTCCGGCGACCAAGGCCTACCTGGCCGAGCGCCGTGTGCCTGTGCGAATTTGAGCGCACAAATTGCAGCTTGGTTTTCCTTGCCCAGGGTGGGCCGAGCCTTATCCCTGAAAGTGACTAGCGGAGGTCCGAATGGCCGTAGCAGAAGTGGAAGCCGTTGCCCTGGACGCCAAGGTGCCTGCCCAGGTCCGTGCCGAGCCAGAAGTGAACAAGCTTTTTCGCATGGTGATGAAACATGAGGGTTCCGACTTGCACATGAAGGTCGGCCTGCCGCCCATGATGCGGCTGCGCAACGCCATTCGGCACATGGAGATGAAGCCGGTCAACTCGGAAGAAATGGAGCGCTTGTTGTTCCCGATCATGTCGCCGCGCTCGCAAAAGCTCCTGGAAGACACCGGCGGCGCCGATTTCGCGCATGTCATCGGACAGGATGAATGCCGCTTCCGCGTGAACATTTTCCGGCAGCGCGGCAAGCTAAGTCTGGTGGCGCGGCGCGTCAGCACGAAGGTGCCTACATTTGAGAAGCTCGGGCTGCCCCCGTCGATTGAAAAACTCTGCCATTATGACCAGGGGATGATCATCCTGGCCGGGGTCACGGGTTCGGGTAAAAGCACTACCATCGCTTCCATGCTTGATTACATCAACGAGCGCGAGCGCGTGCACATTCTGACCATCGAAGATCCCATCGAATACCTGTTTGCCGACAAGAAGGCGGTCATCAACCAACGCGAGGTGGGCATCGATGTGCTGGACTGGAACATCGCCCTCAAGCATGCCGTCCGTGAAGACCCCGACGTGATCCTGGTGGGCGAAATGCGCGACCGCGACACATTTGAAGCCGGCATGAACGCCGCCGAGACCGGCCACCTGGTGTTCGGCACCATCCATGCCTCCACCGCCCCCAGCACGGTCGGCCGTATTCTTGACCTTTTCCCCGCCGACATGCACTCGGCCATGCGTCAGAGCCTGGCCTTCAACCTGAAAGCCATTGTTTGCCAGAAGCTGCTCCCCAGCATCAAGCCGGGAGTCCAGCGCGTGCCGACGAACGAAATCATGATCATGAATCCCACGATCCGGGAACTCATTATCAAGGCGGAAGACAAGAAGCTGCCGGACGCCATCAAGATCGGCTTCCTGGAGGGCATGATGGATTTCAACGAAAGCCTGCGGCAGTTGGTGGAACGTGGGGACGTGGATCGCGCGACGGCCCTCGAGGTTGCGCCAAACCCGGAGGCCCTGAAAATGGCCTTCAAGGGCATTAAAGTTGCCCAGCCGGGCATTCTGTAACCTGCCGGAGATACGCCCGCTATGGATCAGCGCTTGCAGATTGAAAATTGCAGATTGCAGATTGGAAAGAGCATTCGTAAGACGAAGCCGTCCTTCAATCTGCAATCTGCAATCTGCAATCTGAAATTCCTTCTCACTGTTGTGCTGGTGGTTTCGCTTCCAGGCCTGGCGGCGGCCGGTAGCGATGATGCGTCGTTTCCGCGCGGCGATGGCTTCTATTTCAACAGCATAAAGCTTGTGACGCTGGTGGCCGCCTATCTCTGCTGGGTGGCGACCTGTCGTTGGGTAGAGCAGGACGCCACGGACCTGGATTTACCGGTCACGCAATGGAGCACGCTGATTTTTGGCGCCGGCTTCGTCGGGCTGATCATTATCTGGCTCCTGCCCTGGTACTGGATTTCCCTGCTGTTGCTGTTGATTCTTTATGCCTCGGCGGCTCTGACCTACGTGAACTTGCGCAATCAGAAGGTGCCGGCGGAGCTAAGGGTCCTTACTACGGGGCATATCCAGGACCTGCTGCAGAAATACTTGCGGATCCGGCTCGGCCGGGGCGGGGACGAGGAAACCAGCAACGTCGCCGTCGAATTCATCGGCAAGAGTCGCAGAGGAGACGAGGACACCGCCCGCGTTGCCAGGGTCGCCTCGTCCAAGGGTTATCGGGCGGCCAAGGAAATGGTCTATGAAGCCCTGCAGCGCCGCGCCACGGACATTCACCTCGAGCCGACCAAACAGGAGTTGACGGTGCGCTTCCGCGTCGACGGCATTCTGCACGCCGCCGATCCCTTCAGCCGCACCATGGGCGACGCGGTCCTCAATATCTTCAAGGTGCTTGCCGATCTGGGCATCACCGAGAAACGCAAGCCGCAGGACGGCGGACTTTCCGCGCGCGTTTCCGGCAAGGCCATCGTTTTTCGCGTGGCGACCTCCGTCAGTGTCGTCGGCGAAAAAATGGTCATGCGTATCCTCGACAAGTCCCAGCAGATCATCAACCTGACGCAACTAGGACTGCGCGAACGCCTGCGCGACCAGATCAACCAGGTCGCGCAGCAGCCGCACGGCATGTTGATCGTCTGCGGACCAACTGGGGCCGGCAAAAGTACG
>DASZFN010000084.1:0-3890 GCA_035939715.1 Gemmataceae bacterium
TGAACTGCTTCACCTGCCGGACGAGCGGGCAGGGGTCGGGGCGAACTCCGGCGAGCGCTTCTAGCTGCTAAACTGCTTCACCTGCCGGACGAGCCGGCAGGGGTCGACGCTCTCATGAAAAGCACAATTTCAAAACACCCAGCGAGGGCCATCGCTAGCGCTTCGGGTTACAATGCTGCCGATTGGCGCACCGCGATATAGGAAGAAACCGCCTGCGATATAATGAAAGTCATGAACCGCAGAATCCTCCTCCAGGTTACCGCTCCCGCCTTGCTGATCGGCCTCTTGCTGCTGGCAGCCTGCGTTGGCGGCGCCTGGTCGAGTTATCGGCTGCAGAGGAATCTCGACACGATCCGCTCGCAAAGCGTCAGAAGTCTAAACGCGGCCCTGGAACTGGAGATCTCCCTCAGGCAGCTACGCTATCACAGCATTCGTTATCTCATCGATCCAACGGCGCAGAACCTGGAGACCATCGACGTAGATCAAAACCAATTCAACCAAAGCCTCAAGACCGCCAAACAGTCGGCGCAGACCGCTGCGGAAGAACAATGCGTGGCAGCGATTGAAAAGGGTTATGGGCAGTACGAACAGGACATGGCGCGGTTTCGCGCTGACGTGCTGCGGAGGCACAAGCCGGTCGATTTTCGCAAGCTGGACCAGGAGCATCCCATAAGGAACATCGTAGAACCGTGTCGCAAGCTCCTGGATTTCAGCAAGCAGCACATGGATCAAATGATTCGCGAAAGCGACGCGGTCAGCAGGCAAGCGCGTCTGATCATGATGCTTCTTGGCGTGGGCGGTCCACTGGGAGGCATACTCTGCGGCTACGGCATTGCCCGCGCCCTAAGTCGCTCCATCTACAACTTGAGCGTGCGCGTCAAGGACATCTCGCAGCGGCTCGATCAAGACCTAGCCTCTGTCAGTGTGTCGGCCGACGGGGACTTGACTCACCTGGACCGGCAATTGCAAGGCGTGGTCGAGCGCGTGGAGGAAGTAGCGGAACGCGTGCAGCGCCAGCAACGGGAGATGTTACGTGCCGAGCAGCTTTCCGCGGTGGGCCAATTGGCTGCCAGTGTGGCGCATGAGGTGCGCAATCCGTTGACCTCGGTGAAACTCCTGGTCGAGGCCGCCAAACGTCCTGCCAATCGCAAACCGCTTAGCCAGGATGATTTGCAAGTCATTCATGGCGCCGTCTGCCGTCTGGAGCAAACGGTGCAGAGCTTTCTCGACTTCGCTCGTCTGCCGACGCCTTCGCGCAAACTCACCGACCTACGGGGGATCATCGATCAAGCCGTCGATCTGGTGCGCGCCCGTGCCCGCCAGCAGGGAGTCGAGATCGCCGTTCGCCGTCCGGAGCAGCCCGTAGTGACTGAGGTGGACGGCGGCCAGCTTTGCACCGTGTTGGTGAATCTCTTGTTGAATTCCCTCGATGCGTTGCCGGAGCGCGGCAGCATCGCCATCGATCTGCAAGCGGCACGCGGGGAGCAGATCAGCTTGACTGTATCGGACAGCGGTCCGGGAATTTCTCCGGAAATGATGAGCCGGCTTTTTGTGCCGTTTGCCAGCAGCAAGCCGACGGGGACGGGTTTGGGGCTTAGCATCTCACGCCGCATCCTGGAAGAGCACGGGGGCACGATAACCGCCGCGAACCAGCCTGGGGGCGGCGCCAGGTTCACGATTACCTTGCCGGCGACCGCTTTACCGGAGTCATCTGTGAAACAGCCGCTTGCCCTGGGGGCATCTCATGCCGACCCTGTTAGTTATTGATGATGAGCAAAGCGTGCGTTACTCTTTTCAGCGCGTGCTGGAGGGAGACGGCACGACCGTGTTGACGGCCGGCACCGCCGCGGAAGGTCTCAAGACCGTTCGCGAGCAAGCGCCCGATGTCGTGGTTCTCGATATCCAGCTTCCCGATCGATCCGGCCTGGATTTGTTTCAGGACCTGCACCAGCTCGATCCCAAGCGGCCTGTCATTTTTATCACGGCGCACGGCACCACGGAAACGGCCATCGAAGCCATGAAGCGCGGCGCCTTTGATTACCTGGTCAAGCCGGTCGATCTGGAGCGCATCAGCCAGGTGCTCGGCCGCGCCTACGAGGCAGCCCGGCTCATGCACGTCCCGGCCGTTTTGCCGGCGGAAGAGAGCGGCGACCGCATTGTTGGCCGCAGCCACATTATGCAAGAGATGTGCAAGGCGATCGGCCGGATTGCGCCCCAAGACGTCAACGTGCTGATCCTCGGCGAGAGCGGCACCGGCAAGGAATTAGTGGCCCGGGCCCTCTATCACCACAGCCGGCGCGCGAACTTGCCTTTTCTGGCCATTAACTGCGCTGCCTTGCCGGAAACCTTGCTGGAAAGCGAGTTGTTCGGACACGAACAAGGCGCCTTCACCGGAGCCGTCCGCCGCCGCATTGGCAAGTTTGAGCAATGCGACGGCGGCACCTTGTTTTTGGATGAAATCGGCGACATGACGCCGTCGCTGCAGGCCAAGATGCTGCGCGTTTTGCAAGAGCAGCGCTTCGAGCGCCTGGGCAGTAACGAGACCCTGCAAACCCGCGTCCGCGTACTGGCCGCCACCAATCATGACCTGGATCAGTTGGTTGCCGAGGGTCGTTTTCGCAAAGACCTTTACTACCGACTGAATGTCGTGCGCATAGTGGCGCCGCCGCTCCGCGCCCGCGTGGACGACATCGCTGAGTTAGCCCACTATTTCCTGTTCCGCTTCGATCGGGAGCTTGGCCTGGACCTGCGTGGCTTTGCGCCGGAAACGCTCGAGCGTTTTCAGTCCTATTCGTGGCCCGGCAACGTCCGCGAATTGCAAAGCGTCATCAAGCAAGCCATGTTGAATGCGTCCGGGCACTTGCTGTTGCCGGAATTCTTACCGGCAACCTTGGCCCGTGCCGCCGCGCCTTCGATTCCTGTCCCCGATGCGGAGAATATGCAAGCTGGCTGGACCGCGGGATTGCGTCAATTCATTGATGACCTCATTGCCCGCCGCGCCACGCCCCTCTACGAGCACGTGCTGGAGGCCGTGGAGCGAATCCTGTTGCCGGAAGTGCTTGCCAGCACGCATGGCAATCAGACCCAGGCAAGCGACTTACTGGGGCTCAACCGCGCCACCCTTCGCCACAAGCTCCGCAGTCTCGGCCTGATCGTGGATAAGACGGTCACGGATGGGTGAGCAAAAACTAATCGCTGCGAGCAAAAATTCGCCTCTGTTTCCATCCGCCTCGACATTGCCCTATCACTTTAACCCCAGTGCGCTTACGAACTTGCACCTGCGCTGCAGTCAGCCTACTTCTGGCATACGCATTGCGTTGAAGCGCATGAGCGTGTCGGGAGAATAAGGCATTGCAAGAAGGGGAAGGACCATTTTCCGCCGCTTGGTAGTACTCGTGGACCAATCCGCTCCGGAAGGCGGTTCTTTTCGACAAGCGTTGGAGTGGGGGCAGCGGCTTCACGTGCCCCTGCTTGGCATTTCGCCATCGGCCTGGGACTTCGCCGAAGGCAGCGGGAGGCGCGAGGACGTCAGACAGACAGTCCCGGCCCGCGGCTCTGGAGGCGATGAAGGAGCGCGGATCAATGTGGAACAGGCATGCGCGCGTGCCTGTGCTGACCGCAAGATTTCCTGGCAGCTCACGCGCTGGTCCGAACGTTTTGCCACGGGCCTGGTGCGTATCGCCGGCAATGAAGACCTGTTTATGTTCAGTCGTCGAACACCTGCCGCCCAGAAGCACGAGATTCTCCGCGACGCGCTCCGACGGGAGGCCCCGGCTACCTTTATTTGCGGCGACCATGGCATCCCTGCTTCGCGTGTTCTGGTGCTTGATAATGCCGCGTCCCTGGACAAAGATTTCTTGAGAACTGCCGCGCAGGTATGCTTGGCTCTG
>DASZFN010000085.1:0-7737 GCA_035939715.1 Gemmataceae bacterium
GTGGCCTTGTCGCCGTACACCGAGTTCGTGGACCGTGCACTCTCTTTCATAAACCTGGCCATGCGCGGGCCGGACCGAGACGAGGACTATGTCGACTTTCTAAGCTATCTCCTGCGTCAGACCGCCCGGCACCTGACGGCCTACGATCTCATTACGTTCCATCATCGCGGCGCCAACTATCCGGACGCTCTGCTTCTTCAGCGTGCTTCAGCGTTATCTCGCGCACCTGGAGAGACAGGCCGATCTGTTCTGCAACTCGCCGGCGGATGACCCAGCGCGGCAAAGGCGCAAGCGCATCCGCCGGCGCGCACTGCGACAGGCGTGGTTGCTGCGTCAAATCTATGAAGGTCTGCCTGTCCCAGATGCCCCGACTTCGCCGGGCGAAAACAACCGCATCCTCCCCGCGCCACACCAGCGCGTACCTGAGGAGCAAATCCTGCAGCCGGCGATGCGGACAAAACGGCTTTATGATGTGCCAACGAACAGTCTTCTGCAGGATGACGCGTCCCTCTTGGCGCAGTGCGGTTTGGATTTGCAGAATGCTGAGGAATTGCAGGAACTCGGCATGGCCATCTTCCTGGACCGGCCGCTCGGCGTCTGCAAAGCTCCCGGCGAGCCCGATCGCACGCCGCTGTTTTCCTATGAGGCCTGGAGTCGCAGCATCGCGGAACAGCGCCTGGAAATACTGCTGAAAGATGCGTGCTTTTATCCTTGTACAAAGAATGCAGCGGAGTACAGGCAGGCACTGCGCAATCTGCGGGTGAGCGGCGTGCCTGTGAGGCAACCGGCAAGCTCTCAACGGCCCGGAGCGGTGTCCCTGGCGGATGCAGCCAAGGCGGCCAATGATTTTATTCTGCTGCGAACGACAAGGCAGACCGTGCAAGCATTCCTTGGCTTGTTCGACTTTACGGCTTTAAAGGAGCGGGTTGATGGCGCTTACCTCGATTCCGCGAAAAGGCTTCTTATCGTGAATAGCGCGGCGGTTGGCGAGCCCGGCAATGGCAAGCTCTTGATCTATGACAACAGCTTGAGCGGGCGCTTGGAAATGCAGATCGATCCATCCCAAGGTTACCAGAGCCGCGCAGGAATCGAATATCCGGCCGCCGGACTCAGAGTGCTTACGGCCGAACCGATTGTTATTCAAGTGGGATGCTCTGTTGAGCCATAAAATCATCCCATGCCGGGCAAGAAGCGCTGCACGCTGTTCGTGAATTCCGCTTCGATCTTGCGCCTAAAGCCCGGCCTGTTCAGATACACGATGCCGCCGTTTGGCGGCGCGTCGAGCACGAATGTCGGGCTTACCTCGTCCTGGCTTGCCGTATACAGTTCGACTTCCGCCAGAGCCGCCAGGACGGCTTGCGCCGCTGTGCGGGCCAGCTCCGGCCGGTTGCAGTCCCGGCTGAGGTGCAACTGTATGACATGGCGTAAGCGGCCGGGAACAGAGCGCTGCAAGATGGCTTTCAGCAACGCGGCCGCTTGCAGATTCGACAAATGGCCGTTTTGCCCCAAAACGCGATGGATCAAGTACGGCGGCCGGCCGCTTGCTTGCTGGAGAATGACATCGTGATTGAATTCCAGAGCCAGCAGATCGACGTCGGCAAGCGCTTCTGCTAATTCCACGCTCCAGGAACCGAGGTCGGAAACATAGGCCAGAGAACGGCGTTCGCCGCCTTCGTCATCGGCTACCTCGAAGCGAAAGCCAAAGGTGCCGAGGCAATCATGGCGCAGCGCGAGAGGCCGGCAGTGCAGGCCCGAGGCCGGTGCGAACTCCTTGCCGGCTTCATACTCCAACACCAAGTTCTCATCGCGCATGTTAGCGAAGTTCTCGCTGTAGCCCGCCAGCCCGTCATGATGAGCGGCGTGGCAATAAAGCGGAATCTTGCGGCGCAGGAGATGGGCGAGTGTTCGTTCGCCCCAGTGATCGCCATGCGTATGCGACAGCAGAACGGCGTGAATGTCATCCCACGAGGCGCCTGCCCTGGCGAGCCGTTGGGCGAGCAGGCGGGGGCCGATGCCGGCATCCAGCAACAAGCCGAATCCATTGACCTGAAGCAAACTGGCATTGCCGGCGCTGCCGCTGGCGAGGACAGTGAAGCGCATCCGTACTTTGCTCCGAGCTGGAAAGCCTTATTGCCTTCGTCTTATCCGGAAGAAGCGATCCACAGCCACAGTTCCCGGTCCCATGAGCACCAGGGCGATGCAGACCGCAATGACCAAGATGTTATATTCGTAGCCGCCACTGCGGATGTCAAAGCCTTTTGGCAAATGTACCAGGTAGATTGCCCCGCCCATGACGGCAATGAGACCAAGGGCCGCCAGCCGGGTCAGAAAGCCCAACAGCATGGCAACCCCGCCGATCAGTTGCCCCCAGGCGACGGCGAGCTGAAGTGGGGCCGGCGCCGGCTCGGGCATCTTGTTCATCCAGCCTGCTCCCCAATCCTCCTTGATAAGAGTGGCCCCATGATAGGTAAAGATCGCGGCCAGCGCCAGCCGCAACACCAGCGGCACCAGCGTATTTTTGGCAACGGCGTCGAACATGGCCATCCCTCCCTGAAATCACAAGAATCACCTTGTATGGGTCAAAGGCGCAAACGGGTTTCCCCGCGCCAGACGTTCTGGGAGATAGGCATGCCGGACCTCGCGCAAACCAACCCGACAGGCCGCTTCGCCGGCCTGGCCAAGATCTACTCGAAGTGCCGGCCAGGCTATCCGCAATCGGCGCTAAATTTTATTCTACAGCATTGTGGCTTGAAGAGCGGTTCCCTCCTGGTGGACGTGGGTAGCGGCACCGGCATCTCCTCGCGCCTGTTTGCCGAGCGCGGGCTGCAAGTTGTCGGCATCGAACCGAACGCCGACATGCGTGCCACGGCCATCGCCACCCCAGGCTCCTGTGAAGAAGTCCGCCCGACCTACCGGGAGGGGCGAGCCGAAGCGACCGGATTGGCCACCGGCAGCGCCGACGCCGTGCTCGCCGCGCAGGCGTTTCACTGGTTTGAGGCAGAGCCGGCCTTACGTGAATTTCAGCGGATTCTCAAACCGGGAGGCTGGGGGATCCTGGTCTGGAATGAGCGCGACGAGCGCGATCCATTTACCGCCGCGTATGGCGCTGTCGTCCGCACCGCTCCCGAAGCGGCTGCCGTGGAAGGGCCACGCGCTCAGGCTGGCCAGGCGCTACTCCGCAGCCCGCTTTTTCAAAACGCCACGCGATCGACGTTCGCCAATGAACAAACGGTTGATGAAGAGGGTCTGCTGGGCCGGGCGTTCTCCGCCAGTTACGCGCCGCGCGAACCGGAACAAGCCGAGGCCTTCGCCGCCGCCTTGCGCGACGTATTCGCCCGCTATCAGCAAGCCGGCAAGGTGGCCATCAAATACGAGACCTCGGTGTATCTAGCAGCCAAAGCCCCAGCCTGCTAGGGTAGGTTTGTGACCTGAGTCGCATTATGGCCAAGATATCGTTTGATCGCATTGACAATGCCCTCATTATTGGGAGCATGCTTCTCCTGACGGTGATCGTGCATGAAATAGTGTCGCCCACGGCACTGACGATTGACGTTGGACAGTGGTTTATTTTCTTTTGTCTTGGCTGGACCGTTCTGATTGCCAAACGTTGCGTGAGCAAACTACGCAATCGAAGTGCACAACAATGCGAAGAAGTTCAGAAACCTGAATCGAGTCTTTAGCGAGATTACGTTTGTCAGGATCATGTCTTGCTCCCGTAAACTTGTCGGACGGTCGCCGGGCTGCTAGGCTTGGAGAAAGAGATTTGCCCCGGCGCTTGCGTAAGGACGAAGATCATGGCCGATACCAAAATCATTCTTGTGGTCGATGACGATATGGAACTCAGCGACGGGCTTCGTGCCGTTCTGGAAAAGCAAGGCCACCGCGTGCTCCAGGCCCGCGATGGACAGCAGGGCAAGCAGCTGGTCTATCAGCATCGCCCCGACCTGGTCATCCTCGACATGATGATGCCGCGCATGGGTGGCTACCCGGTGCTGGAGCACTTCAAGGGCAAGACCGATGCGCCGCCGATTATCATGATCACCGCCAACGAGGGCAGCCGGCACAAGGCCTACGCCGAATACCTCGGCGTGGTCGACTACATTCGCAAGCCCTTCGCCATGGAACGCCTCCTGGAGAGCGTCGCCAAGGGCCTGAGCATGTCCAAAACTCCCGAGGAACCGGAAGCCAAGTAGGAGGCGCCACCCCTCGTGAGCCAGATCATCAAGGCCGCCAGCGTGCTGCTGGCGCGAGGTTCGGGTCCCGCCGAGCTGTTCATCGTTCGCCGCGCGGAAGGTCTGCGCTTCTTCGGCGGCTTCATGGCCTTTCCCGGCGGCAAGGTCCATGCCGCCGACCATGAACTCCTGTCCGTGCCGGCGGAATCTCTCCGGGAACGTTACGTGACGGCGGCGCGCGAGCTCTTCGAGGAGACCGGCGTCCTGCTGGCACGAAAACCCGACGGCAGCTACCCGCCTTCCGGCAGTGTCCTGAACTACCTGCGCCGCAAGATGGCGACCGAGGATTTGCCGTTTGCCGAGGTCCTCACCCGCCTGGATCTGAGCCTGCATAACGGCGATTTTGCACTGCTTGGCAATATCACCACGCCGCCGTTCGTGCCGACACGCTTCGACACGGCGTTCTTTGTGGCGCACTTGCCTGCCAATCAAAGCGCGGAAGTATGGGAAGGCGAACTGGTGGGCGGCGAATGGGCCACAGCGGACGCCGTGCTGGAGCTCTGGACGCGAGGCGAGTGGCTGGTATCGCCGCCGACTGTCGCCCTTCTCGAGGCAATTCGCGGCCAGCCGATCGAGGCCATCGCCCATCATCTGGCGGTTGTGCTGGGGGATCGGCCTGACGATGATATTCCGGCAATCTATTTCGCACCCCTCGTGCAGATGATTCCGCTTTATACGCAGGCACTACCACCCAGCACGCACACGAACGCATACCTCGTCGGCAGCGGACCGGTGTACCTCATCGATCCCGGAACGGCCTTGCCCCAGGAACAGAATCGTTTGTTTGCGCTACTGGACGCGCGCCAGCAGAAGGGGCGGCCACTGACCGCTGTCGTGCTGACCCATCATCATCCCGATCACATCGGCGCCGCGGCGACATGCGCGATCCGCTACGGCGTGCCGATCTATGCGCATCCCAGGACGGCAGAAAAGCTGCGCGGCAAGATTCCCGTGGATCGACTGCTTCAGGATGGCGACCACCTGGATCTCGGCTTGGCGCCGGACGGCAGCGGTCCCTGGCATCTGGAAGCCATCTATACTCCGGGACACGCGATCGGGCACCTGGCGTTTTACGAACGGCACTATCGCCTGCTGTTCGCCGGCGACATGGTTTCGACGCTGTCCTCGGTCGTGATTGCCCCGCCCGAAGGCGATTTGGCCCAGTACCTGGACTCGCTGAGACGGCTGCGCAGTTACGATTGCCGGCTCCTGCTTCCCGCCCATGGCAGCCCGAGTGCCAGATCAGCGAAGACCATCGACGACTGCATTGCCCATCGGCTGCGGCGCGAAGGCCAGTTGCTCGCGGAATTGAACGCTTCTCCCCGAAGCGCGGCAGACCTGGCGCGCGAGCTTTACAAGGGGCTGGCGCCGACGATGATGCGCTTTGCCGAACTGCAGGTCCTGGCCGGGTTGCAAAAGCTCGAACGCGAGAGCCGCGTGCATGCCAGCGGCGAAGGCGAGAACAGGCAATGGTCGTGCGGCGCTTGACGGTCACTGGCTTTCTCCCAGAGTGAGTAGGGCTTTGCCATGGAACTGAGCCGGGTGTACTAAGGGAGACTGTATCAGAGAGCTAGCCAAGCTGGACGCCGCGTGTGTGGATCTTGCCTTGCCGATCCGCCCTTCAACATCGGCTACGACTATGACATCTATAAAGATCGCCATGCCGCGGAGCATTACCTGTCCTGGACGCGCCAATGGGGCGGAGAGGTAAAGCGTGTCTTGAAGGAAGACGGGACCTTCTGGCTGGCCGTCGGCGATGAGTACGCGGCAGAGTTGAAGCTGATCTTTCAGAATGAGCTGGGCTTCACCTGCCGAAGCTGGGTTATCTGGTATTACACGTTTGGCGTCAACTGCACGAAGAAGTTCAGCCGCAGTCATGCGCATCTCTTTTTTGGGAGCGGCGTCCTGAGCGTGTTTCCAGGGAATTCCGACCATGGTTAAAAAAGCCAGGGAAGAGCGGCTCGTTATGGATGAGGATTTGAACCCGTTTCATATGGCGGCCCAGCAGTTCGACCGGGCAATCAGCTACTTGCCCGAACTGAAGCAGGGGCTGATCGATTTCCTGAAGCGGCCCGGCAAAACCATCACGCTGGAATTCCCCATTGAGATGGACGACGGTTCCGTACGGACGTTCGTCGGCCATCGGGTGCTACACAGCCAGGTGCGCGGACCAGGCAAAGGCGGCATCCGCTATCATCCCGATGTCACCGTGGACGAAGTGCGGGCACTCGCCTCGTGGATGGCATGGAAGTGCGCGGTCGCCGACATCCCCTTCGGCGGCGCCAAGGGCGGCGTGGCCTGCAATCCGAAAGAACTGAGCGAGACGGTGCTGCGCCGCATCACGCGGCGCTATGTCGCAGCTCTCGGCGACAATATCGGCCCGTATGTGGATATCCCGGCGCCGGACGTGTACACGGATGCCCGTACCATGGCCTGGATTTACGATACCTACGCGGTCATGCATCCCGGCCGGAACAACTTGCCCGTGGTAACCGGTAAACCGGTAGACATGGGCGGCTCGCGCGGCCGCCACGAGGCGACGGCCCGCGGCTGTCTGTTCGCGACGCAGCAAACGCTGTCACGCGCCCTTATTCCCGGCCTGAAGAGCGTGCGCGATGCAGGTGTCGCCATTCAAGGGTTCGGCAACGCGGGCGCCATTGCAGCCAAACTCTTCCATGAAGCTGGCGCCCGGATCATCGCCGTCAGCGACTCGCACGGCGGCGTCTTACGCAAAGACGGCATCGACCTGAATGCCGTTACCAAACAGAAGGAATCAAGCGGCAGCGTCGTCGCTACGCCCAAAACCGAAACCATTACCAATTCAGAACTGCTGGCTCTGGAGTGCGACATCCTCATTCCTGCCGCACTGGAATGTCAGATTCGCAAGGACAATGCCGACGAGGTGCGTGCCCGCTTCGTCGTTGAGGCCGCCAACGGACCCACGACACCGGCCGCCGATCGGATTCTCTTCAGCAAAGGCATCCCCGTGCTGCCGGACATTCTGGCCAACTCGGGCGGCGTCACCGTCAGTTACTTTGAATGGGTGCAAAACATCGAGAACGAGCAATGGGATGAAGCCGAGGTAAACGGCAAGCTTAAGACCAAGATGGAACGCGCCACGGATGCCGTGCTGGACAAACAGAAAACGATCAACGAACAAGTCCGCGCCGGCAAGATGAAATCCAGCACGGGAGCAACGCTGGAGGCAATCGACTTACGGACGGCGGCCCTGGTGTTGGCGATTGAGCGCGTTGCGACGGTGGCCCTGGAACGCGGAATCTGGCCGTGAAGGGTTGACCCGAAAGATAAGAGGAAGGGCCGTCGTAACTCTCTCTTTGCCCAGCTTCTGGGACATCTGACCCAGCCTAGCCAGGCCGCCATGCGCGCGGAGATGAAACTGCAGCTTCAGGAAGCCCTCAATCGCATGGATGCGCTCGATCGGGAAGTGCTGGTGCTGCGTCATTTCGAGCAGCTCAGCAATGCCGAGGCCGCGCGCGTGCTCGAT
>DASZFN010000086.1:0-11751 GCA_035939715.1 Gemmataceae bacterium
GCCGGCGGCGCGGGCACCGGATCTGCCGCCGCCGACCCCCGCATAAAGAGTCCACCGCCAAGTGTGGCTATCCCGGTGACTAGCAGGACTGTTAACATCAGCTTGAACTTCATGAGGAACATGTCTTTCCGTACTCCTTTCATGAGACTGATCATCCGAGTAGAAACCGCCGCTGCCGCCGCCGCTCCCCGTCCCGTGCCAAAGACACGTGCCGCCCGGACCGTGGTGGCAACTAATTGCGCCGGCAGACAGGCCGCCGCCGAATGCTCGGCGAGCAGGATCCCTAGGGCGCCAGCCGAAAACGTGACCGCGTGCCGCGCCAGGCGCTTGCCTAGGAGCGCCCGGGCACGTGTGAGCCGGGTCGAGAGCGTTCCCTCGGGCAAACCGAGTTGCCGTGCCGCTTGTTTTCGCGTGTTGCCCTGCAGATCGCAAAGGACGACGGGCGCTCGGTATTTGTCAGGCAAGCGGCGCAATTCGTAATCAAGCAAGCCGTGCCATTCACGGCGGGCGGCTTCCTCAAGCGCGCTTGGCTCGTGCATGAGACGCACCTGCCTTTCCTTCGCCCGTCGCTTGGTAAGCGCCGCTCGAGCTTTGAGAGCGGTATGGTAGGCGACGCCGTACAACCAATTGCCGATCGTCTCCCGCTCCAGGAGAGACGCTGCCTTGTGCATGAGGACAAGAAACGTGGCTTGGAAAGCGTCTTCGACATCGTGGTGATTGCCGAGGATACGGCGGCAAACGCCGAGCACCATGGGCCCGTGGCGTCGCACGAGGGTTTCAAACGCCGCCTCATCCCGGCAACTGACGAACCGCTCCACGAGGCGTCCGTCCTTGAGATCGGTCCCAGCGGACTGGAGCGCGACTTTGCGGAGATGTTGTATCACGGTATCCGTACGGCGAACCGTCATGGTGGCGTTCCTTGAGCCGCAACTCCTTGACTCCATTCTATATGTTCTCGAAGGGCGACGATTTCATTCAAGTTTCTTGTTTTTCGGTACTGCCTGATTATCCGATTGGCCAATTCTTAGACGGCATCGAGGATGTGCGACCTTGCCCCGCTGCGAGATGGCATGGGTCTGCTGATCTTTATGCGGCACCCGTGGTTTAGTTGCGAAGGATTCCATAGACCGATGGCCTCGACAGATTAAAAACCCGTACCGGCCGTCGTAGTATTCCAGCGCGTGATGCTGGCATTCTCCCTTTATGGCAGGGGCCCCGGTATCGATGCCGAGTGCATCCGTAACCGCAAGCGCTCGCAGGCGGCCTTTGACTCTTGTGTGAGCCATGCTTCCGGCGCTCCCTGGGCCAGCGTTTCGAGGAGACCACCGGCTTCGCTCGCGCCGAGCTGTTCCAAAATTTCAAGCGCTCGCGACATCCGCAACACCTGCGGGGAAGGGGTTCCTGCTGGCTGGTGCAGAAGTTTCGTGAGTCGTTCCTCAGTCTCTGCGGAAGGGTTACGCGCAAGCGCCCCACGCAGGAGTGGCCCGGCCAACACGCCTAGACGGGTTAGCTCACTCATGGCACGCTCGCGGGCTCCAAAATTGTCACTGTCAAGATCGGCTATCAGCTGCCGAATCGGCCCGATGTCGTCCGCCGTGGCCGGATGCAATTTCGCGCGCAGCAGCGACATGGCCTGAGCGTCTGCCCTTACCAGAGCGCCTATGGCGCGAAAGCCGCGCGGGGCCTCGTTCTGGGCGAGCTCCTGCCACAGCTCGGTCAATTCCTCTGCTGTCAGTCGGACATCCGTGGCGCGAGCAGGAGCATGAAACTGGCTCACGTCCCATAGCAGGGCCGAGTTATCGGCAGATCCGGAAGCGAGTCGTTTGCCGTCAGGAGAAAAACAGAGCGATCTAATCCAGCCGTTATGGCCCAGAAGCCGGGCAATTTCCTGCCCGGTGGCGGTCTGCCAGAGATGAACGATGCGGTCGTAGCCGCCGGAGGCAAGCAGCCGGCCGTCCGGTGACAGCGCCACGGCCGAGGCGTAGACCGGCAGCCGGCAGCGCTCTTTGCCGGTGACAAGTTCCCACAGGCGAATATCTGTCGCTCCGGAGATGAGCGTTCGGCTGTCAGGAGAAAAGGTCAGCGCCCCTACCTGCCCATCCTGACCACGCAGACGCAGCCAAATGTCGCCACGCGCCATATTACGAACCACGAGCGTCTCCCTGCTATTTTCAGCCGACCCACGAGGCTGCTGGCCGACCGCGAGCATGCTTCCGTCAGGAGAGAAGGCAAGTCCCGTGACCAGGTCATGGGGCCGCTGCTCCAACGACCAGAGCGGTTTGCCCGTCTTGATGGTCCACATAGTCAGAGGATCGCTCCCGCTTCCACTGGCGACGCGTTTGCCGTCTGTGCATAGGACACGAACAGGACCGACCGACGTGGCTGGCGCCTGCAGGGGCCAAACTTTCTCAGAACTCAGGTCGCGCGCCTGAAGGCCCTCCCCCGAACCGGAGACGATTGCTAAGTTGGCGCCGGGCGAAAAGCAGACGGCATGGCGTTGCTCGCCAGGAGACGCCAATACCGCGCGCTCGGCGCCGCTGGCCGTATCCCAGATGCGGATAGTTTTGTCGAGCCCGCCGGTGACGAGAGAGCGGCCATCGGGGCGAAAGGCGACGGCCACGACGGCGCCCTGATGACCCGGACCGCGTGGCGACTCCTTGCCCGTGGCAAGGTCCCAGAGGCGAATCGTGCTATCGCCGCCCGAGGCAAGGGTTTTGCTATTAGGTGAGAAAGCCAAGGACCGGACCGGTTCCTGATGAGTGTCGAGAGTGTAGATCTGCTTTCCCGTGGCCGCATCCCAGAGGATAATGGTTCTTTGAAAACCGCCGCCAGTGGCGGCGAGCCATTTGCCGTCTCCTGAAAAGGCGAGGGCGCAATGCCATCCTAGATGATCGCTTTGGAATTGCCGAACTTTCGCACCGGTTGTGGCATCCCAGAGTTGAATGGCATGCCGCAAACGGTGGACGTCGACATCGACCTCGGCGGCAACGTTCTTACCGTCCGGCGTAAGGGCGATTCCGGCCATGCCGTTCTGGCCGGAGATGTGCTGGACTTCCTTGCCGCTCGCAACCTCCCATATACGAATGATCCCGTCCGCGCAGGTCGTGGCCGCCCTTTCACCGTCTCGCGACAAGCTGAAAGCATTAATCGATCCGGGATGAATCGCAAAAGCACGGACATCCTTACCGGTGGAAACATCCCAGAAATGAAGAGCAAAATCGCTTCCGGCGGAGAGAAGCTGCTTGCTGTCGGGTGCAAAAATGCCGAACGCGACCCGCCAGCCAGCCTTCGGGAATGAAGCCAGCGGCTTGCCATTCTTCAAATCGTGCACCTGAACTACAGAGTCCGCTGAGAACGAGGCGAGCAGCTTGCCGTCGGACGAGATAGCCAGCGCAAACGTGGGCCTGGCGTCACCTGCACGGCCGTAACATTCCTTGCCGGTAGCCGTATTCCAGACGCGAACGTCGCGCCCACCCGAGGCGAGCATCGTCCCGTCGCTAGAAAAAGCGAGACAGTGAAGATTATCGCCGGGCTGATACTGCGTTGTGCCGAAACGCTGGAGCGGTCGCACAAATACTGGGGCATCATCGAGCTGCACTGTGTGTTTGGCTGGCACCGGCGTGGTCCGGCCTCTGGCTGCGGCAGCTTCAACCGCGTGGTTTTCGCGAGGTTCCATGCCGGAAGCTGGCGGCAACTCGTGGTTCAGGCGTCTCAGAGCTGCCCTGACCTCCCGAGTCATGCGGGCACCAGGCTCTCCCCGGGCAAGCGTTTGTAGTAGCTCCTGCGCCTTGGCAGAGCCAATATGCTCCAGCACTGCCACAGCGCGCAGCCCCGCCAACGCTTCCGGAGGCACTCTCCCGGAACCAATCTTTTCCAGTATGGCTTTCGCGCGTTCGCGAAACTCGCTTGCGGTCGATTCTGCCATGCGCTTTTGCAGCAGAGGCGCCGCCAGCTCTCCAATGCCTGCCAGGCCTTGCGAGGCGCGCTCGCGCGCCTCGAAACGGTCGCTGTCCAGGTCGGCGATTAGTTGTGCGAGAGTCTTTTCATCCACGGGCAATGCGGGCCGCAGATGTGCATGCAGAAGCGGCAAGGCTTTCTCGGCGGACGCGGCCAAACTCCAGGCGGCACGATAAGCCCGGCCCGCGTCTGTGCTGGAGAGATCCGCCCAAAGGCTGGCGAGTTCTTTATCCGTGGGTGGCTGAGCGGCGCAGGTCGCGTCCCATAATAGGGGATTGCCTCCCGGCTCTCCACAGGCCAGCGTCCTGGAGTCAGGCGAAAACGCCAGCTGGCTGTGAGCGCTGTAGCCGCCTTCAAACCGGCCGATTTCCTGACCGGAAAGCACTTCCCATAGATGCACGACTTTCTTGTCGTCGCCTGCCGCGAGAATGCGACCGTCGGGAGAGAAGGCAATGGCAAGGTTCGAGCCTGACTGGTTGACGATCTGCGCGCGCTCGCGCCCCGTGACGAGGTCCCAGAGTTGAATCATTTGGCCTGTGCGACCCGTGGCAACGGTGCGGCCGTCGGCGGAAACGGCAAGCAAGCGAACCTGCCCTTGGTAATCGACCTGGCGGAGATTCTCCTTGCCGGTGGCAATATCCCAGACACAGACAGTACGATCGCCGCCGCCCGAAATCAGGGTGCCTCCGTCGCGGGAGAAAGCAAGCGTGAAGACGACCTCGCTGTGTCCGCTGAGGCGGCCCCGTTCCTGTCCGCTAGCGGCATCCCAAAGGCGAATCGTGTAATCGCGAGGCTTATCGCGGCGCAGGTTGCCGCCACCCGCAGCCAGAATTCTTCCGTCGGGCGAAAGGGCCAGGGCGAAGGCCTCGCCTTGCTGCCATGCAAACCGGCGGATTTCCATGCCGCTGGCTGCCTCCCAGGCACGCACGGTCCCGTCATAGCTTGCCGTGAAAATGGTCTTGCCGTCGGGTGAAAATGAAATTCCTGACACGCCGTTCCGATGACCTTTCAAGAGCCGCAGTTGTTTGCCGGTGGAAGGATCCCACACCTTAACGGTTGCATCGTAGCTTCCCGTGGCCAGTACTTTGCCGTCTGGGGAGAATGCGGCTGCCAGAATAGAACCCTGGTGTCCTCCGAATGGGCCCAGTTCTACTCGCTTAGCAATGTCCCAGCGACGGATGGCCGTCCCCGCCGTGAACAAGATCCTGGCATCTTTCGCGAAGACAACGGAATTGACCCCGCCCTGAACGGTTATGCGCTGCTCGACCTTGCCGGTAGCGGCGTCCAGGAACCGCACACGCCAATCGTTATCGGCCACGGCCAGGCTCCGGCCATCTGGTGAAAAAGCGAAGGGATTACTCTCAGTCATGAGAACGGTCGGATTTACGTTCGCTTGAAAGTCGGTACAGAGATGCGTCTGGGCCCCGCGGCTTGTGTCCCACAGGCGCGTTGTGCCATTCGTGCTGTGCGATGCCAGGGTCTTGCCGTCAGGGGAAAAAGCCAGGGCAGCAACAAAATACTGATGCCCTTTCAATACATGCAATTCCTGCCCGGTCGCAGTGTCCCACAGACGGATAACTTTGCTGATGCCGGCCGCGGCCACAACCTTGCCGTCGGGCGACAAGGCGACGGCGGACAATCCCTGATCAAGACTCTTGAGCTCGCGCAATTGCTCGCCTCTTTCCAAATCGTAGACAAAGATGCTTCCCTCGAAACTGGCCAGGGCTGCACGTTTGCCGTCGGCGGAGACTGCCGAACAAGAGGGACGTCGAGAGGTAGCGCCGAAGGTGCGCACCTGCTGGCCGCTATCGATGTCCCAGATGCTGATCTGGCCTTGCCGGCTCCGGCCAGCGAGCTGTTTGCCACCGGCCAGAAAGCATAGGTCTACCGAAAGGTCTCGACCAACGGCGCGGCTTTCACGGCCCGTTGTCGCATCGAAAAGGTGGGCGGCGCCGTCCTGACCCAGACACGCCAGGAGCTTCCCGTCCGGCGCCAGAGCAAGCCCACTAGTCCAGTTGCCGGTGCGAAAGCGGATCGTCCCCATGCGCATGATTGCGCCGGCCGGCAATAGATCGCCATAGACATCGGTATGAGAGCTCTTGGGATGAGGCGGCGGCTCGCCCTGAGCAAGATAAGGCGAGGCAAAGAAGAACCAGCCGATGATCAACCAGGATCCTGGAGACCCGCGCATGTTCCACCTCCATTGCGCTCTGGGAGTTACTTGTTCTGTATTGGAACATGCTCGGACGTCACTGGCAAGGAGGCGCGAAGGCATAGGGCCACCGCGCTTGCATTACCAGGAGGGAGCTACTAAAGCGAATCGGGTGACGTGTCTTAGGCCTGGTTCCCGTTTCGGAGTATCCCAGCGGACGCGGCTGGGATACAACGAGCGCCCACGATTTTTTGCTTGTTTAACTGCTTGGCAGCACGATAGCATGGCCAACGCAGAGGCCATGAATGAGGACGGGCCATACCGTCGCTGGTAACCCGGAAGTGTGCTGAAGCGTGGAGCCTCGCCGATGAAAGAGCGCCCTGCCTCGCCAAACGTTTCGCGCCCGAAGAAAAGCCGGCTCCGACGTTGGCTGCGAAGATTCGGGTTGCTTATTCTGATCCTCATTCTTCTGGTGCTGGCCGTCGCCGTGTACCACCGCACTATTGGAGACAGGCGTTTGGCTGCGGCTGCGGCGTCCGCCGACCGGCTTGACCCCGGCTGGCACTGGGAGGATCTGGCTGCTCAACGTGCCGCCGTGCCGGACGGCCAGAATGCCGCACCTGTCGTGCTCGAGGCGGCCAAGTGTCTTCCCGAGAATTGGCCGCCGAAGCCAGCCTCGGAATCCCCTTTTGGAAAAGACAAGTCAATTGTGGACAGGATTCACGACTTCGAACCCGTCGAACAACTCGACGCTGATTTGATCAAGGCAGCAAGCGAAGAGCTCAGGAAGGTCGAGCCGGCCCTCGAAGTTGCGCACCGGCTGGCCCACTTCCGTGCAGGCCGCTATCCGGATCTCTCGTTTGCAGACTATCACCTCAGCACTAATCTCAGTCATTTGAAACACTGCCGTCAAGTGGCCAACCTACTCTGGGTCGAAACGGCGCTGCGGGCACAAGAGCAAAGGATAAACGCTGCTCTCGACTCCAGCCGCTGCATCATGATTGCTGGCCGCTCCATTGGCGACGAGCCCGGGTTGATCGCGCACTTGGTTCGTAATGCGTGTCGCCATCTGACCGTCCTGAGCATCGAGCGTGCCCTGGCCCAGGGTCAGGCTACGGAGGAGGATCTGGCCACGACGCAACGTCTGCTTGAAGACGAACAAGGGCAGAACACGCTTCTCATGGCCCTGAGAGGCAATCGGGCTTTTCAGGACCAGATCATGAGGTGGGTCGATGCCGAGGACCGCGAGCACCTTGCCGCCGTCAGAAACGACGAGCTAGCGAGAGTTTCCTGCGAACATCCGGTGGCAATGGCTCTCTGCCATTGGTTCATGGTCGGCTGGCTCAAGGAAAATCATGCCGTGATGCTGGAGCTGTCCAACGAAGCTGTGGAAATCGCCAAGCTTCCCCTTGATGAGCAAGTGGAGCCGTTTGAGAAACTGAGATTTAAGGCCCGCGAGATCCACTTCAACGAGGGATGGCCTCCCTATCGTTACGCGTTCGGTACTCTCATGATGCCTGCCGTGGCAAAGGTTGCAGAGTCTTTTGCCCGCAGCCGTGCTGATCTGCGCTGTGCGCTCTCGGCGCTGGCGGCTGAGCGTTTCCGCATCGCCCACGGTCGCTGGCCCGAGAAGCTTGACGAGTTGATCCCGCGGTTTCTGGCGGCGATGCCGATCGACCCCTTCGACCGCAAGCCGCTCAAGCTGCGCCGCTTCGACGACGGTATCCTCATTTACTCGGTCGGCCCCGACGGCGTGGACGACGGCGGCAAGATCAATCGCAAATTATACTCCTGGGACCGTCAGGACTTTGGTTGCTGGCTGTGGAACGTTCAGCGCCGTCGCCAGCCGCCGTTACCGCGCGATCCCGCCAACGGCGAAGTGCCGTAGCCTCGGAATCGGCATAGCGCTCGGCGAGCTCGACGGCATGGCGAACTTCGCTCATCTGGCAGGAGTTGCCAAATTCTGCGGCAGCAAGGCACGGCAAATAAGCGAATCCTCCGCTCGCTCGCCGCGCCACTCTGCTGCAGCCATTCGAGCATCATCGCCGGGTCGGTGCAGCTCAACCATTCGGATTCCGTCATAAGGGAGCACTGCCATTGCATTAAGTTAAGAGGGAAGAAGAGCGAGGTGGTACGATGTGGCATCCGTCCAGCCATTACACAGGGAGGTCCGCAGTGCAGACCATAACCAACCGCCTCCTGATTCTGGTGATCGCTGCCCTGATTGAAAGCTATCCGCCACTGCTCCGGGCCTTTGACGCTCCAGTGGAAACACCGACGGAACCCGTCCGCTGTCTGGGCAGCACACGTTATCGGAATCCCGGACCAATTATGTACGCGTGTCTCGACCCGAGCGCGCGCACATTGTTCACGTTGTCGGAGAATGGCGTCCACGCGTGGGACTTGCAAACCGGCACCGGGCGTTTCCTTTTTTCCGGTCACCGACTGCGCAACGCCTTATCAGTGTCACCGGACGGCAAGCTCCTGGCTTCCATCGCGGCAGATGCGGTGATGCTGTGGGACGCGAACACCGGCGCGCTGGCCAAGGAATTTGAGGCAAGCTATTCCGCACACAGCGTGGCCTTTCAGCCCAACGGCAAGGGAGTCATCATTTTTCGTGAGAAATCCATTGAATGGCGCGGGCTCGACTCCGATCGACTGCGTATCGTCGGCGACGCGGCTGAGCATTGCTGGCCGCATTTCTCCCCGGATGGCAAATGGTTTGCCGTGCGCGCTCCCGGCGAAGGCAGCGACGAAATCATCATTTACGACGCACAAAGCTTGCAGAAGAAAACCTCCCTGCACGTCGGCGGGGGCGCTTTTGGCGAAGGGCCGGTACTGTCCATGGTACGCGCCGGCTTTTCCGGAGACGGCAGCCGGCTGGCCGTGCCCAGCGCCCAGGGATCCGTAAGCACCTGGAACGCGAACATGGGAAAGGTAGTGCGAACGTTGCAACCGAGCTTGCCGCAACGGACTGCTGCGGAAGCCGACTACCGCTATTTCCTTTTTGCGCCGGATGACAAGCAGCTATTCGTAGGCACCACGGCTGGAACCATTCGCCGGTGGGACATGGCAACCGGGCGTGAGCTGCCTCCCTTCCGCGCCCACCGCGAGACAATCCGCTCCTTACATCTCTCGCGGGCCGGCAAGGAGCTGGTGTCGAGTTGCGCAGACGGCACCATCCGTCGTTGGGACATCGCTGCCGGTCGCGAGATTAAACCGCCCGATGGTTACACCGGCTCAGTGTATGCCCATTTGAGCCCCGACGGCAATTCCGTCCTTCTCCTCGATGTTGCGGGCCGAATGGACGTCTGGGACTTGATGAACGGACGGCTCCGCACGCCCATTCGGACATCGGCAGCAATGGCTCTGGATACGCCCTGGCGGGATTGGCACTTCGGATTCTTTCCGGACGGCAACGGGGTGTTTCTCGCAGAGGAAAATGGCAAGATCAGCGTCTGGGACGCAGCCACCGGAAAGCTGACCCGGTCACTCACGCTCCCCGGCTACGGCGCCCGAAAAAACCAGCTACGCTTTGGCGTCGGCGGTCCCGGCGCGAATACGCTTCTCATCAACCGAGGTACGAGTCGCCTACGATTGTTTGATGTGTCATCCGGCAAAGATGTATGGGAATCAGCGGAGCTCTCAGTGCGTGGCCTCTGCCGTACGCCTGCCTACCCCCCTAAGGCCAAGCACATCTGGCTCGGAGTGACTACCTTTGAGGATAAACCTTACACTGAGTTACGCGGTAAGCTGGAGTTGGTGCGGTTGGATACAGCCAACGGCAAGGTCCTGGACCGAAGCACGCTCAAGTCCGCTTCCACGGGCGATCCCTCGTGGTTTGAGCAGCCCAGGCTCACTGCGGACGGTCGGACTCTGCTTCTGTCCTACGGACCGGTAGAGATTTTTCTTGCGGACGCAGTTACCAACAAGGAACTACACCGTTACTCTCTGTTTCTGGACCGGGCCGCGCTGTCCGCTGATGGCAAATGGATGATCGGAGGCAGCCTCGGCGGCTTGGAAGTCTACGACACCGCGACCGGAAAGAAATCCTCTCGCTTGCCGACCGGCGACCAAACGCTGTTTTCCCTCGAAGTTCTGCGGGACGGCCGGCATGTCTTTACCACCGGTGAAGGAGGCCGCGCCTGTCTTTGGGATCTAAAAGCGGCGCTTCCTGCAAAATAGGGACTTTGGCTCTCCAGGCTGCCGTCTACAATTGTCCCCCTCAGGTGCTCTGAAGAATTCCAGCGTTACACGCTGGGATACACGGGAGACTGGACCAACCCGTTGTTCGAGGCCAACCCCCCATGCGAGCGAGTACCGCCAAGTCAGCGTCGCATTCCCGAAGCGGCCCCGCTTGGGATTGGGAATCGTCTGCCCGACAAGACACTGCCGAGGTGGAAGCGCTGATCCGCGGCTATAGGGACAGGGCATGAAACTCTATGCATTCGGCTTTTCGACTCGGGCCGCCTTCCTCCATGCCACGAATCGGCCAAGGACAGATAGTCATATGCGCGCTGCACTGGCGAGAGCGTCCTCTGGGGAAGAAGCCCCGCCTTTTCCCGCCACGGTGTCCACCGTTCGCTTACGACTTTGTTGGCAGCGGAACGAAATGCAATAGTGAGAAGCAAACATCCTGGCTAAGGCCCGCCCTGAAGCGCCGCCTGTTCCAGTAGCTCCTGAATTCCACGAGACCAGTGTCTCTTGTCATGCCCGTGCAGGTGCCCCTCCTGTTCCCAGATTCTGTAGGCAACCGGTGCAATGACATCGTCGGAAAGGTTGTGCTGTCTTGGCCGTCTCAAGTAGATGACAGCTGTCCCATAGGCTGGGCCTACCATGCAGCCGATGGTATGCGAGAAGTCGTAGCTTTCGCCGAGCTTGCTACTCCAGTGCCCGGTAACGAGTTGGCGAGAGGCGTGTGTAGGCGTATTGTTGCCGGCGAAAATCGCGATTTTCTCAGTTGCTGGCTCCTGGGACGGGTCACCACATTGCGAATACCCGAGCCCCTGGAATGCCTGAATGAAAGCAGCTATGGTAACCTCGTTCGGAGCCCACGGCGGCCAGTAGGCTTGGAGTGATCGAGGCCACCACCACCGCGCCGTATCACCCGCTGCCCAGGCGATGCAGTTGTATCTACGGGTCGGGTCGCTGGTTCTATGGCAATTAGGGATCGACAGCGCAGGAAATGCCCCGACAGCCACAAGCTGATACAGGTAGGATTGAAAGAGAAACTGACCCGGAGCAGGCGGACCCATGTCACTCTAGACGACCTGTACGGCGTCCCCATGTTAACCAATGCTCCTTCATCCGGAGCAAATCCCCACGGTCCGCTGCGGGGACAGGATCCTCTCCCGTGATGGCTTGCAGGGCAGTAAACCAGTAATCGGGATCGCGTTCCAGTTCCCGAAGCAGCAACGGAATGACTGGCTCCCCCAAGGCGATAATGCCCTGGTAATGCGGGGAGTCTTCTATGGCGGTCATAGAAGAAATGACCAGTTTCTCTCGCTTCCATGCAGATGCTAACCGAAGAAAGATGTTATTCGGGCTCTGAGTTTGCCGAGAAAGTCCCGCCTCAATCATGCCATCTCCCGTTGCTTCGGCCGAAGACTCCGGCCGGAGATCGTTCATGATCGAGTCAAGCC
>DASZFN010000087.1:0-15055 GCA_035939715.1 Gemmataceae bacterium
CCGCGCACGGGATGCAGCGAGTCGGCCTGCACCTGCAGCACCTGATCGACCATCTCCCAGGTCGCTAAATTGCGCTTGAAGCCCAGCCGCGCGGTCGCGCAAAAGGCACAGCCCAATGCGCAACCAACCTGAGAGCTGACGCAGACGACGTATTTTCCCTCAGCCCGGTGAAGCAATGGGATGCGGACCGCTTCGAACGGCTCTTCCCCTGCGCCTTGAAAAAGGTACTTCGCGAAGCCGTCGCGCGGCGACACAGTCCTGTCGATCAATGCCAGTCGCGGGATGGTCGTGACCTGGCGAACGCGCTCCAGAAGATGCCGCCCTACCTCGGGCATCTCGGCCGGAATGGCCGAAACTCTTCGCTGCAGCACAGCGGCTTGCAAACGTCGGGCCAGCCGCGCACCGACGCCTTCCCCGGCCAACCGATGATGTAACTCGTCGGCCGTGTGCTCTTTGAACAAGATCGGGTCTGGTGATTCAATCATTATTCTGATCGTCCACGGCGGTGAGGTTTCGCTTTGGTTCAGCTTACCTGCACCCCCTGATACAGCCAACGGTCGCTATTCGATTTCTGCCGCTAGCCGGCGAGTGGGTGAGCGGCCTTGCCCTGGCGCCGGACGGGAAGCTCCTGGCATCTCTGGACTGCACGAGAGCGGGGAGCAGAAGGGCAAAAGGCAGTACGGCATTTACAAGCTGAGGGGGACAAGTTCACCGTTTGCATGACGCTGCCTGGCAGTGCGGAGAAGGACCGGCCGAAGGACTTCACCACCAAGGACACCACGAACGTCGTGTTCGTCTTCGAGCGGGTAAAGGAGGACAAAAAGCCCTGACAATCGCCGCTGCGGCAGGCAGCTCTTGAAGCACCGCGGGAGACGGGCGTTCGTCATTCATTCTGACCTATCTTTTTGATCCGTTGAACCAGCACGGGGTCGCCGTAGATCACAAGATAATCGCTCGCCCACCAATGAAAATCTCCCCAGTCGGAAGTAACCATGCCCAGGGCCGGACACGTTCGCTTGAACATCACGACCCCTTTCCACTCATGGGCATACTCAGGATCGGCTTTGAGAGCCAGAAGCTGGTCGAGTGATTTGACGGAAGTGGAGAGGTAGGCGTTACAGGTGTCGTCCTCCACATAGTGCAGGATCAAGCCATGTGCTTCCAGCTCACCTGCCAGTTGATGCGGGTTCGTGAAGGTGTGTGTCCTGACCACGTCCTGACGGAACAGGCCATACCCGGCAAGGGCGCCGATCAGGAATGTGCTACACGCGACGAGGACAGCCATTCGCCACATGATGACCCCTTCTTCTGCGAGGTTATGATCTCCTTCAGCCGCCTGAGATCAATCTCCCAGCGGCAAGTCTCCCAGGTCCTGGGTCCTACCCGATTCCACCTCTACCTCGCCTACTTGCCTCAGCAAACGACGTTGGCTATACAGGCCCAACCAGTGTTTTTGCCCGGGGAGCACGGGCGCGCGAAATCGACCGTCGCGATCCGTCTCCGCTGCGACGGAGCCGTCTTTACGTCCAAGCCAAACAATCAGGTCCGGCACCGGCTTGCCCCTCTTGTCCACCATCCGGCCGATAATTACGCCGCAGGGCTCGAGCTGGACCGTGAGCGGTTGGGGCTCGTCGCCGCGGATGCTCAGAGACTTGCCCAGGGCTTTGTCTCTGTGCAGGAAGACCAAATCGCGCATCCGCCGCGGGTTCAGTCCCATAACCGCGAACGAGGCGCCTTCGAGCACGTCGTCATCCGGGATCGCACTCAGGCCACGGACGGTCACGCCGCAGAGCGGTTTGCCGTCGGGGCCCACCACTCTGCCCCGTAACGTGCGCGCCGGTTGCAAGCCGAGATCAAGGGCGAGCGACTTCGCCTGCTCTTCGGGATTAATCAACGCAATGGCGTTGTACTTGTTCACAGGGAGCATGCCTTCGGCGACCCCGCCGCTGCGCTGCTGACTCTGCGCGCCGCCAATGTCCATATGGTTGTGGAGCTGGCTGGGCAAATCCTTCTTATCGAGCCTGGCGACCGCGTACCAATCCCGCGGACGAGAAGCGACACATACCGCGCCGGGCCCCGGCAGGACCACCAGAGAATAAGAGCCGTCGGCCTGGACAAGGCTGGAAGAGGCGGCCATGTTACACAAGGTGGAAAGCCTCGACGTGTAGGGATTAGGGGAAAGGGGGTAATAGTCCACCACGGCTGTCCGGGGAGGCTTCTGCGTGGTCTGCTCCGTGATCCGTCCCGACAGGGGAATCCCGCCCATCAGGTCGAAATCTACGCTGACGGGATCGAGTCCGAGCTCTTGCGGCAGCCGGCCCGTTGCTGCAAAGTAAGGTTGGCCGCTCCCCGGTTGAGCCGTCAGGATCCAGCCGGGCAGCGGCCGCGCGACGTGGATCTCATAAGCGCCGTCGTTGCCGGTGAGCGCCTCATGCAAGGTGTTCTTGACACTTACCTTCACGCCTGCCACGGGCCGGCCCGTAGCATCGCGCACCATGCCCCGAATGCTCCGCAGGGCAGGGGCGCGGTAATCAAAAGTTGCGAAGTGGATCGGCAGGCGCGCGCGGACCGCCGGCGGCACTCGAGTGACCGCCGAGAGCATGGTGCCCTGGACAGCAGGTCCCTCCAGGACCAGCATCACGACGCGGTCGCGGCCAATGCCGGTCAACTGGAACCGGCCGTCGCTTGCCGTGATCGCGAGCGGCGGTTTTCCAGGCAGCCCGCCTCGCCAACTTCTGTCCGACCAGGTGGAATGTCCCTGAAGGAAGCGCGTCAACTCTTCCGGCGAATTGCTGCGAATTTCCCACACCAGAACGCCGGCGCCGGCGACAGGTTGCTCATGCTCATCAAGGATTCTCCCATTGACGGGCAGGTCCTCGACCAGCTTCAGGCTCAGTTCCGCATCGTCGCCGGACTCCCGGACATCTGCCCAGTCCGGTCCGTAACCCTCTGCCACGG
Organism: Gemmataceae bacterium; assembly: GCA_035939715.1. Lineage (GTDB taxonomy): Bacteria > Planctomycetota > Planctomycetia > Gemmatales > Gemmataceae > DASZFN01. The sequence goes on from DASZFN010000087.1 coordinate 2,959, forward strand.
CGATCACGGCAGGCCGCGAATCGTCTAACCAGCGTTCGTCCAGGTCGGTCCTGGCGAAGCTGAACCGGAACCGTCCATCTGCGCCGCTGGTTGCCCGGAGCGGATAAGCCGTTTGCCGCTCAGGGGAATAGAGGCCAAATTGATGGGCCGAATAGCCGATGTAGATCCTGGCTCCTGCGAGCGGCTGGCCCTCCGGGTTGAGAACGCGTCCCTTTACCTCGATGGGGACGCTGGCCTCCTCCCGCGCCGATACCGGCGCCTTCTCTGCGGAGACCGCCGCAGCAACCGGCTTCCAGGAAGGAAGGAAAGAGGCCCTCGCTTCAGGAGCCGTCTTTGAAGACTGGGCGGCGCTGTGGATCAAGAATCCCGTCGCCAGCAGGCAGAGCGCCAGGGTTAGCGCGGCAGCGATCTTTAGCTTGGCCAGCGCCATGGTCTTCACCATGCCCCGGGCCAAAGCAGCGGCGCCGGCTGAGATACCGCCTAGCGCCGTTTCACGCGACCCGAAGGCCAGTGCTCCCTCGAGTGTCGCGGGGAGCCATCGTGCAATAAGAGCCGCCGAAGTGTCGCCGCGCGACACCCCGGCAGCCGAGAGGAGGGCAGTCAACGTCAGGCCTCGCCGAACCAGCTGCCTGTGTAGCCGGACTCGGCCTCGTTCCAAACGCCCCTTGACCGATCCGGGCGTCCAGCCCAATTGCTGGGCCGCTTCTTCCTGGCTGCGACTTTCCAGGCAGCACAAGATCACCGGCAGCCGGTACACGCGCGGCAGACGCCGCACCTCCTCATCCACGACGCCGAGCAGTTCGCGCACCGACAACTCGGCGAGCGGATCGCGATGCGGATCAGGCGGGTCCTCGCCGAGGCGTTGAGCTTCGCGGAGCCGGCGCGCCCTGGCCGATCGGCTCTTCAGCGCCACGCGATGAGCGACCCCGTGCAACCAGGCCGCGATTGCTCGGCGCGGACGCACCGTGCCCGCCTTGCGGGCCAGGACCAGAAAGGTTGCCTGGAAGGCATCCTCGGCATCGTGGAGGTCTCCCAGGACGCGCTGGCATACGTGCAGCACCAGCGGACCATGCCGCTCCACCAGCACGGCGAACGCCCGCTCGTCCCGCGCCGCAATGAAGCGCCCCAGCAGCACGGCGTCACTGGCTTCGTTCCGTTGCGGCCGAATTACCAATTGACGGAGGTAACGCACCAGCGTTTCGGGGCCTGTAGCCATGCCGCATCCTCAGCGAACGTGCGCAGGAGATGGTTCGTTCGTTCCTACCCTGTATTGCCCGCGAGCATACAAAACGGCACACGGGTTTTTTTGCGAAAGTTGCCCTGTTTCAAAGCCAACCGTAGCGCCCTTGAACGCATAAGGAGGCTGAACTTGCGCTGTTCCTGTCTGGCGCGTTGCCGGAAGAATCGGTCGGCCAGCAGCCTGTGCGTTCTTATGAACGAGTGCCCAAGCGAGAATCTGTTCACATGTCAACGGTGGCGGCTGCAACGAATTGAAACGCGACAGAAAGGGAAGTGCGATTTGCGGCCTGATGGCTATTTTCGCAAGACATTGTCGCCGGTGCCAAAATACACGTTGGCGAAATACCGCGAATAGCGCTCCGGGTCCGCAAGGTACAGATGGAAGTACCCAGGTCCTGACATGCCGTGAACGAGCGCAAACTCGCCCTCTTGGTTGTCCACGGCTGTGGATTGCAGGTCGAGGGTCGCCGTCGGTTGGCTCCAGTCGCCCGTCGCCGTTTCGTAATAGTAGAGCTTGCCGCGTTCGCCGGGAGGCAGGACGTACTTGCCGCGTACCAGGTATTGGCCGCCGACCTCAATGCGCGGACGCGTGCCCCAGACCTCGCGAATCTCAATACGACCGCCCTCGTTGTTTTGCTTAAGGCCGGTCTCGAACGGAACCCGGTACTTGAAAAGACTGGCCAGGGAGATGTTACGCGTGGTGCGCTCGTTGCGCCTCGGTTGCGTCTCCTGCTCCAGCCTGGCGATCTTCTTCTGCATTTGCTGAAGCTGCTGCTTCAGCTCCAGTACGCGCGCGTGCAGGTCTTCCGGGTTCGCCCGGCCCTGCTCTTGCATGTCCGGTCCGGTCGCCCGCGTTCTGGAAATCAGTCCGCCGGCGCCCAGGGCCGTGATCCCGAGAACGAGTAACACCGCGATCGCGCTTTTGACCTTGGTAAGGAACATGGATTGCAAAACTCCTTCCGCTAAGGCGATGACCCTGGCAGAGAGAACAGCTTTCGCGGCTCCCGGCGCAGCGGACAGACATGCGGCCGTTACCGTGGAAACCAGTTCGGCAGGCAGGCAAGCTGAGGCCGCGCCACCCGCCAACGCCGCTGCCACGCAAGCGCCCGCGAAACCACGACGCGCCAGCCGCTTCGCCAGGATGCTCCTGGCCCGCGCCAGGCGGCTGGCCACGGTCCCCTCCGCCCAGCCGAGCTGCTGCGCCGCTTCTTTACGCGTCTTCCCTTCCAGATCGCAAAGGACAACCACAACTCGCTGCCTCTCTGCCAGCCGAGCCAGCTCCTGGTCCAGCACGGGCCATAGTTCGGCCCATGGATTCTCTGGCATCACTGTTCGCGGAAGCACTCTCGCCTCGCGGGCCCGGCGTCGGGCGGCTGCGCTTCTCGCTTCCAACGCCGTGCGGTAAGCCACTCCGTGCAGCCAATTGGCAATAGTGCTGGGTGACTCAAGGGAGGCGGCCCGGCGGACCAGCACGAGAAATGTGGCCTGGAAAGCATCCTCGGCATCCTGCTCATTGCGAAGAATCCGGCGGCAGACGCCCAGCACCATCGGCCCGTGCCGGCGCACCAGGGTTTCGAAAGCGGCCTCGTCCCGTTCCCGGACGTAGCGTTCCCACAGGTCGGCTTCCGTCAGGCCAGCCGTATCTCGACGGGCCAGGACGGAACGCAACTGCCGGACGACCTTGCTCAATTGGGTTGCCGCCATTCCCGCCGCTCCACGACCACGAGACTGCCACCATTCTATACTGGGCGGAGGAGACAGAATTGTTCCGCATTTTCTATCATTTGACTCAGCTTCTGCAAAAACCGCGCGGCAGGCGCGCCGTCGACCACGCGGTGATCGAAGGTCAGGCTGAGCGTTATCTGGTCGCGGATGACGATCTGCTCTTCGCGCACGGCAGGCCGCCGTTGGATCCGGCCGAGGCCCAGGATGGCGCACTCCGGGAAATTGATGATGGGCGTAAAGGCGTCAATGTCGAATGGGCCCAGATTTGTGACAGTGAACGTGCTGCCTTGCATCTCGTCGCGCCGGAGCTTGTGCTGCCGGGCTCGCTCAATGAGGTCGCGGCTGCGGGCAGCTATGTCTTGAAGAGTCAGGTTGGGCACGTCGCGGAGTACCGGCACGAAGAGACCGGCCGGGGTATCGACGGCGATGCCGATATGAATCTCCTTCACCAGCAGCACGCGATCTTTTTCCCAACGCGCATTGAGCGCGGCGTGATCGCGCAAGGCGAGGGCAGTCAATTTGACGATCAGGTCGGTGTAACCGGGCACGATCGAGCCTGCCTTGAACTGCCTGCGCAGATGGACCAGGTTGGTTGCATCCGCGGTCGTTGTCAATGTGACGGGCGCCGTGGAGCGACGACTTTCCATCATGCGCTCGGCAATCCTGCGGCGAATCACCTGAATCGAGGCGGCCGGGTATGAAGCCGAATCTTGCCGTTGCTCGTGGGCTGCCCGGACGTCGGCTTCCCGGATACGTCCCGTGCGCCCGCTGCCATGAAGGCTGCTCCAATCCACGCCCAGTTCGGCGGCAATGCGCCTGGCTCGGGGAGAAATTGCCGCGCTGGGCGAGGTCTTTCTGGGCTTTTCTTGGTCCGGCGCCCATTCGGCATGGGATGCAAGGGCGGGATTCTCCAGTCCAGCGCGAGCCTTATTTTCGCTGGCCGGCGCGGCGCTAATTGCCGGCTGCACTTCAAACGGAGCCGCTTCGCCTGGCTGAATCAGGTAAGCGATCACGACGCCGACCGCAAGGGTATCGCCTTCCTTTGCTGCATCGGGTGGAATTCTGAGGATACCGGTGTCGAGGCATTCGATGTCCTGCGTCGCCTTTTCGCTCTCGAGGCGGAAAACTGCTTCGCCGGCCTGGACCGTATCGCCGTTGCGTTTGAGCCAGCCGGCAAAGACGCCCTCCTCCATGTTCCAGCCAAGCCGGGGAATAGTAATCTCGACGGCCATGATGTATGTCTACTCCGCTCTGAGGTCACGAATCGCCAGGGCTATGGCCTCGACATTGGGCACGACGGCGGCTTCGAGGGGCGGGCTGTACGGCGTCGGTGTATGCGCTCCGTTCAGGCGGCGGATGGGCGCATCGAGATCATCGAACCCGCGGTCGGCGATTTGCGCGGCGATCTCCGCGCCGATGCCGCACGGCGCAAACGTCTCATCGACGATCAGCAAGCGCCCGGTCTTGGCCACCGAGCGGGCGATGGTCGCGCCGTCGAGGGGCGCCACCGTTCGCGGATCGATGACTTCCACCGAAATGCCTTCGCTGGCCAGTTGCTCACAGGCCTGCAGCGTTCGCGACACCATGAGGGCAAGGGCAACCACCGTGACGTCCTTGCCCTCGCGCACGACGGCCGCCTGCCCAAAATCGATTTCGTAATCCGCCACGGGCACCGGTCCCTTGGTGCCCAATAGCTCGCGGTGCTCCAGAAAGAGCACGGGATCATCGCAGCGTAGGGCCCGTTTGAGCAAACCCTTGGCGTCATACGGCGTCGTTGGCACAACCACGCGCAGGCCGGGAAAGTGCGCGTACAGGGGATAATAACTGCCGGAATGGTGCGTGGCGGCGGAATGGCCAATGCCGATGCAGCCGCGCAGCAGGATCGGCAGCCGCAGCCGGCCGCTGCTCATGTACTGGATCTTGGAGATCTGGTTGATGATCTCCCCGGCCGCGTCGAGGATGAAATCCGCGAACATGAAGTCGATCACCGGCCGCGTGCCGGTCATGGCGGCACCGCAGCCCAGGCCGACAAAGCCGCGCTCGCAGATCGGCGTGTCGCAGAGCCGCTCGGGTCCGTACAGTTCATAAAGGCCGGCCGTGGTCTTGAAGTTGCCGCCGCGCTTGCCGATCCCTTCACCCAGGACAAAGATGCCGGGATTGCGCGCCATTTCCTCAGTCAACGCCTCCAACGTCGCCTGCATGAAGGAGATATTTCTCGTTTGGGATGCCTGCTCCGCACTTGCCCCCTGCGCGTTCCTGGATTGATGCACATCCGCATAAATATGTTCGGTGGCGCCGGCCGGCTCAGGCCAGGCGCTGCTTTCCGCGAACTGCTGGGCGTCTCTGACCTTGGCCTCAATTTCGCTATCGATGGCCTCCAGTTCCGGCGATGCCAGGCCGGCCTCTTCGAGAACGGTTTTCAATTGAAGAATCGGGCAGCGTGCCTTCCACTTCTCGACGTCGTCGCGCGTGCGATAGCCGAAGTCTCCCATGCCTTCTGCATGAGGTCTGGTGCGATAAGTCCGGCATTCGAGGAGCGTGGCGCCTTCGCCCTGGCGCGCCCGCCGCAGCGCCTCGTCCGCGGCCTGGAAGACAGCGACCACATCATTGCCGTCCACTTCCACGCCGGGCAGTCCATAGGCGGAGCCTCGAGCGGCAACGCTCGGGTTGCTGGCGGCGTACTGGAAGGGCACCTCGGTGGCAAATTCGTTGTTCTCGCAGACAAACAGAACCGGCAGTTTCCAGATGCCGGCCAGGTTGAGCCCTTCGTGAAAGGCGCCGTTGTTCACGGCGCCGTCGCCAAAGAAGGCGACCGCGACGCGCCGGTTCTTCAGCAGCTTGAAGCTGTAACCCGCCCCCGCCGCCTGCAGAATGCAGGGCCCGACGATGCCGCTGGTGCCCATCAGGCCCACTTCCGGCGCGAACAGATGCATGCTGCCGCCCCGGCCGCGCGAGCAGCCCGTCTCCCGGCCGAACAGCTCGGCCATGAGTTGCCGCGGCGGCACTCCCTTGGCCAGGGCGTGGCCATGTCCGCGGTGCGTGCTGAAGACCACATCGTCGCTGCGCAGATGGGCACAGACTCCGGCGGCAATGGCTTCCTGGCCGACGTAGGTGTGGCAGGCGCCGTGGATGAGCCCGCGCTGGTGCGACCGCGCCAGTTGCTCCTCGCAGCGCCGGATGAGCAGCATGGTCTTGTACAGGCCGAGCAGTTTGTCCTTACTCAACGAGAGACGAGTCGTGCTCTGCATGGCAACATTTCTCTAGCCGGTGGGAACAGGCCGGTGGACGGCGTTGCGCCGGCGACATTCGCTACGCTCGAATGCCGATTCCTTTCGCCTTCCCGCTCCAGCGCGCACCCCATGTCAGGATCGATTGACATTTTTGCACGAGCGGCAGAACGCTTGCAACGGCCGACGGGTGCATGGCCCAGTGGGCCAGCACAGCCGAGACATGCAGGCGTGATGCAAAAGTGCGCCGCCAGGCGGCCGCATAGTCGGTCTTCAGCTTGTGCAGATGATCGGGCGAAGCACCCGCCTGTCGCCACGGGATTAGCTGTTTCGCGAGCAGCCAGGCCGATTGCATGGCCATGCTGATTCCTTCTGCCACGATGGGATGTGCCTCGCCCGCGGCGTTCCCCACCGGAAACAGGCCCGCAGGCGTGTTCAGACGCACGCCTGGACGAATCGGCCCTGCGGACAACCAGGCTCCTTCGCGCGACGCTCCCGAAAGAACCTGCCGTACGCCCTGGCACGAATCCAGAATATGCCCCAGCACAGCCTCGCCGGCTTCCAGTGGACAATTGCTTCGAATCCGCGCCAGCATGTCTCGGCGCACACAGCAGGAAAGGCTAACGCGGCCGCCATCGCAGTGCACCATGCCGCCGTAACCGCCGGGAAATGCCAGCAAGGGCATCATGCTCATGCCCAAGCCGCTGTTGCGAAAATGCGCTTTGAAACCAAACAGATCAGCGGGCCGCGACCCAAGGCGCGCAGGTAGAGTCGGCAGGGCGCCGATTTCCCATGAACCGTGGGCCGCAACGACGATGCGCGCGCGCACGGTTGAGGTTTCCGCCGCGTCCGGCGACTTTGACAGGCAATCGTAACCCTGGCTTGTACGGTAAAGTTTCGCGGCGTACCAGGGTTGGCGAACCTCGACGCCACGCCCGGCGGCTTCCCTCAGCAACAGCGTGTCGAGATGTTCCCGCGCCAGGGCCCTGCCCCACTCGGGTTTTCTTCCCGCCGGCCGCGGCAGGTCCGCGGACAGCAGCGCCGACCCCGCGAATAAGCCCACACGGCACACGGCGGGCCCGGCCTGGTCCCGAAAAGCGCCGGCCACGCCAAGGTTTTCCAGCAAGGGCAGGCTGGTCGCCGATAGATATTCCCCACACACCTTGCGGCGCGGGAAAGTCTTGCGTTCCAGAAGCACCACCGACCAGCCGGCGCGCGCCAGCAGCAAGGCCGCCGTTGCTCCCCCAGGGCCGCCGCCGATTACCAGGGCATCGTAAGGACGGCTCATGCAAGCTCCTCGGCGGCCGGCGGGCGGCGCCAACTCAACAGGTAGCGACAAGGCCAGCGCCGGCCGACGGCAACCCCGGCGAGCCCCGCACGTCGCGCCAGCTCCCGCGCCTCGGCAAGCGTAAAGGCGCCCTCCACGGAGCGTGGTCCATCCGTGTGCACGACCGGCGAGGCCGACAGGACGCGCGTGCCAAGATAGGCAAGGACAAAGCCGGCGCGCGTGCGCTCCAGATCATTGACCAGCACGATGCGCCGCGCCGATCCGGCCATGGAGCGCAGCAAGGCGATGGCCTGTGTCTCCTCCAGATGATGGAGAAAAAGAGAACTCATGACCACATCCGGCTCGCCGGGAAAACCGCCTTGCAGGGCGTCCCAGGTAAAAAACTGGATCGCCGCCCCATGTTCCTCGGCGCGCGCTTGCGCGTAAGCAACGGCGTGCGCGCTCCGGTCACAGCCTGCGATTTTGAGAGCGAGTCCGGTCCGGCGCGCCTTGCGCCATAATCGTATCGGCACGTCGCCGGCTCCCGTCGCGATGTCGAGAATGCGCAGCGGCCGCGCCGGGCACTCCCGCGCCAACTGGTAAATGGGCCCCCAGAGAATGCGCGCGGAGCCGCTCCACCAATTGATCCGCTCCAGCCCGCGCAGAGCGCCGCCCAGACGTCGCGCATCGATGTCCGGTTGATCGATAATCTCCGGCTGCAGCCGGCGCTCGCTTATGGTCCTGAGAATTGCCATACGGTTAGCGAATTATCATTCAACTCTGCTTGTCGATGTTGGCACTCGGCCCGTTCGGAGAAGATGCCGCCTGCGTTATGGTATGCGAAAACCCTCGTGATCCCTAGCGATAACTTTACAGCCAGTGGAGCATTCGTTTATAATGCCTCAGTCGAATTCCCGCCAAGTATGCGCGACGCTGGATCGCGCCCTCCTCGACGGAGTCTCAGCCATCATGTTGCGCCATCGATTTTGTTTTTGCGTCCTGTGTGCCATTCTCGGCGCCGCCGTCTGCCTTGGAATTCTCTTTCTGTCGGCCCCGGCCGTTTCCGCGCAGGCGCCTGCTGCTGCGCGCGGCGGCCTGAGCTTCGTCAATGACGTGGCGCCGATCCTGAAGGAGAATTGCTTTGCCTGCCATGATTCGAAGAAACGCAAAGGCAAAATGGACATGACCACGTTCGAGAGCTTTCGCAAGGGCGGAACGCGCGAAGATCCCATCGTGCCGGGCAAGCCGGACGAAAGCCTCATCATCGAACTGTTGACGGCCCAGGACAAATCGCGGATGCCGCCGAAAGAAGCCGGCGACGCTCTGCCTAAAGAGAAAATCGCCGTCATCGCGAAGTGGATCGCCGAGGGCGCTAAGCTCGATCCCGGCCTGACGCCGAAGTCCGATCTGCTCCGCGAGCTGCGCGTGCGCTGGCAACCGCCGCCGCCGCCCAGTGTCTATCCTTATCCCGTGACCGTCACCGCCCTGGCGTTCACGCCCGACAACCAGAAGCTGGTCATCGGCGGCCAGCATGAGCTGACCGTGTGGGATTTTGCCCGGGGCAAGCTGGAAAAACGCATCTTCACGCGCGCCGAGCGAGCGTATGCCATGGCCTTTCTGCCGGACGGCAAGCTGGCAGTCGCCGGCGGGCGGCCCGGTCAAGAAGGCGACGTGCGCGTCTACAACCTCCAGGGAAGCAAGGGAACGTCTCAGAACGGCGTGACGGTTCTCGACGGCGTCAACGACAAGAACGTCATGGTCAAGCAGCTTCTCGACACCGACGATTCCGTCCTCTGTCTGGCGGCCAGCCCGAACGGCAAACGCCTGGCGTCCGGCGGCTGCGACCGCATCGTCAATATCTGGGACATCAGCGGCGGCGTCATGAACGCCAAACTCGACCAGTCCATCGAGAACCATGCCGATTGGGTCTTCGGCGTGGTCTTCGCGGCAGACGGCAAACACTTGCTGACCTGCAGCCGCGACAAGACCGCCAAGGTCTGGGACCTGAGCACCCGCGAATCCGTGCTGACTTTTCCCGACCACCAGAGCCCCGTTTATGGCGTGGCCGTCACGCCGGACGGCAAGACCGGCATCTCGGCCGGCGAAGACAATCAGGTGCGCTTCTGGAACACTACGGGCGACGGCAAACAGACCAGGGCCCTGGCCGGCCACAGCAAGGCGATCTTCCGCGTGCTCTATCACCCCCGACAGCCGCTCGTGCTGACCTGCAGCGCCGATAGCAGCGTGCGCGTCTGGAACGCCGACAAGGGACAGGCCGTGCGCACGCTAACCGGAAATACCGACTGGACCTACGCCCTCGCCGTCAGCCCCGAGGGCAACCAGGTGGCTTCCGGAAGCTGGAATGGAGAGATCCGCATCTGGAAAATCGCGGACGGCCAGCTTCTGCAAACCTTTAACGCCTCGCCGGGACTCGCCCAGGCCGCTGTTTTGATTCCCCGTAAATAGCGAAGAACCGCGAGCAGCGCGGTCTCCTGGACGATGGGGAGCAGTTCATCCTACTGGTCGCACTTGGCTAGTGCTCCTGTCTCACGTCACCGGGACAAATTCTCATTAATCCGTCCGCCAAATCACCTGGCGGTCTGTGGCGGTCTTGAAAACTTTTGGCAAATCTGTGGCGAAGGTACGGAAATGCTATTGAACATTACACGTCCAGTTGTTCCAGACGTGACAACCGACTGTCATCTGCCGGACCGATTCGACATTCTTTTTCCAAATTCTTGCTCCAAATCGCTCCCAATCGGCAAATCGACTTGATGCACGAACGGAGCGAAATGTTACAACAGAGGTAGATGGAGACTGGTCCGAAAGAAGGGTTCCTTCTTTGGCTGGTCTCAGTTTTGAAACGCTGCCGGCATTCCCAGCAGCCTGCCGCTGCGGCAGTAACCGAGCCCGTTCACGGCTCCGGGATCACGATGCGTCCTGTCCTTCCCAGGGGATACTATGCGCGCCGCCAGGGAAAAGCAGGTGCTCTGTCTCTGCGATTGCCAGCCGCAGCCGCGCGAGTGGCTCTGGCCCGGAAGGGTGGCGGCCGGCAAGCTGACGCTGATCGATGGCGACCCGAGCCAGGGCAAGTCCTTGCTTACGCTGGACCTCGTCGCCCGGCTGACCACGGCCCGGCCCCTGCCCGACGGGCCAGGCCTCGGGCAGCCCCTGTCGGCGGTGCTGATCGGCACAGAGGACGGCCTGGGCGACACGATCCGCCCCCGGCTCCAGGCGGCCGGAGCGGACTTGACGCGCGTGCATACATTCGTGGTGCGGCCGCCAGAGGGGAGCCAACGCCTGCCGGTCTTTCCCGACGACAGCGACCTGCTCCGCGAAACGCTTGTGGAAACCGGCGCGCGCCTGGTGGTGATCGATCCACTGGCCGGCGTTTTTGGCGCAGGCTTGAGCGGCTTCCAGGTGCGCCGCAGCCTGGCGCCCCTGGCGGCGATTGCCGAGGACATGCACGCGGCGATCCTCATGGTTCGGCATTTGACCAAGGGGGGCAAGGGCCAGCGCGCCATTTACCGGGGCACCGGCGCGATCGACCTGATCGGCTGCGCCCGCACCGCCTTCCTGGTCGGTTCCCATCCGGAGGATGACAACCTGCGCGTGCTGGCCTGCACCAAGATCAATGTTGCCGAGCCGCCCCCGGCGCTCGGCTTTCGCATCGAGCCCGGCCAGAACGGCGAATCCATCATCGCCTGGACCGGGGAAGTGGATGCCTCGGCCGACGACCTGGTCCTGCCGCTGGGGCGCCCCCATGGCCAGGCCGTGGAGCAGGCGTGCGCGATCGTGAAGGACCTCCTGCGCGCCGGCCCGCAGCCGGTTGACGAGATCTTGCGCCAGGCCCAGGAGGCGGGCGTATCGCGGCGAACCCTGGAACGCGCCAAGGCCGAGCTGCGCATCGAGTCCCAGTTCCAGCGCGACAAAGAGGGGAAACGCTGGCTCTGGATCTTGCCCAGGCCCGACACCGGCGCGGACGCTCTGGACTGGCCGGAACAGCACAAACGCGAAATGGAGCAAGCACAGAAGGAGAGCGATGCGTTTATGGCCAGGATTCGGGAGAAGTATGTCGGCAGGAAGGGGGAGTGAATGGTGAGTGGTGAGTGGTCAGTGGTGAGCGGTCATTAGTCATTGGTCATTAGTCATTAGCCTGCAGGCTAATGACCAATGACTAGTGACTAATGACCAATTCAACGGGGGATTACATCATGAGCGAGAAAAGTTACGACGAGGTTTTTCGTGACAGCGCCCTGGGGACGATGCGTTCGCTGGGGATGGAACCGGATCCGTGGCAGCTGGAGGTGCTCACGGGCAAGCACAAGCGCTTGCTGCTCAACTGCTGTCGGCAGGCGGGCAAGAGCACCACGGTGGCGCTCCTGAGCGTGCTGGAGACGGTGGGCATGGCCGGCACACGGGTGCTCATCCTGGCGCGCAGTTTCCGGCAGGCCCGGCTCCTCTACGAGACCGCGGCCGAGTTTCTCGAGCGCCTGGTCAAGCACTTTATCCAGCGGCGCACGCGGCAGGAGCTCAAGCTCAAGAACAAGAGCGAGATCATCTGCCTGCCCTGCCGGGAGGAGACGATCCGCGGCTACGCCGACGTACACCTATTGATCATCGACGAGGCGGCGCGCGT
>DASZFN010000088.1:0-5717 GCA_035939715.1 Gemmataceae bacterium
ATAGACACGGCGATCCCGGAACTGAGATTTGCGTTGACGTTTCCGGTGAGCAAGCGGCGGCAGTTCCAGCCGGTGATGAGATCGGCCAAAGCGGCCCTTCAGGTCAAGCCGGGCGAATGCCGCGACTTGGGCGCCATCACCCTAAGGCTCTCCGAAAAGAGGGGCGAATAATCGAGCAAGCAGAACCCCCGTCCCGGCCTACTGCTTTGGAAACGGTTGAAGCGTGATACTGCCCAGGTCCTTATTCTCGCCGGATTTGAGAACCAGATTTCGGAACACGACGCCTTTCCACTTTTGCTGCGGGGCCGCGTCTCGTTCGGGCAAGGCCAAATTGTATTTCAGACCTGGCACGAGGCCTTCGACACGGAAGTTGCCCTGGGCGTCGGTGCGCGGGTCAGGGCTCGGCCGGTAGCCGCTGCGGTAGACGACGTGAATGCCGGTGTCGGTCGAGCGCGCCGCGCCGGGTTTGAGCGGCGGCATCTGCGTGAACCAGAGCGCTGCCTTTTGCACCGGCTTGCCATCCGCAGTGAGCAGCCGCCCGCTGACCGTGGCCCATGATTCGAGCTTGGCAACGATTGGCTCTTTCTCGTCACCCCGGACCACGACGCTGCCGGCAAGTTTTCTCTGCGGATGAGCGAAGCAGAGAAGACGCGGCTGCCCGGGATCCAGCCCCAGGGCCGTGAACTCGTCAGATGCGAGCGGCGACTCGGTATCCGTGTACCAGTCATGCCGCAACCCCGCAACCAGAGCGCCCACAAGCGGTTTGCCATCGGGGTCCCTCAGCTTTCCTTTCGCAACGTGCTCGGCATCGAGTGCGAACTGCACCCGCAGCGGTTCGTCGTCGGCCTTCGGATTGATTTGCAGGAAGGCTTGAAAGTTTGAGGGGCACAGGGCGGACGGCAGCTGAATGGCCGGCGCCTCTTTCGCGATCGGGTACTTGCGCCAGCTGGTCCGGAAAGCGAGAATAGCGCGGCCCGGCAAGGCGACGAAGCGAAACGTGCCGTCGTTGCGGATGGGCATGAAATCGTTGTAGGCGTCGGCATGTGGGCGCGTGAAATCAAATGCGGTACCCAGTTTCTCCGGCAGGATGAAGTAACTGACACAACCAGGCACGGGTTCTCCGGAGGTTTTGTCGTGCGCCTGAACATTCACCAGGATGCCGCGCTGCACCAGGATGTCGAGGTTGGCCGCCATGTAAGGCTTGGTCGGTGGTACGTCCTTTACGACAGGGAAGTAGGGACTGCCGGCGGGTGGCCGGAAGCGGAGCTGGTTGCCGTGGCCGCGTGGCAAGCCAATCAGTCGGTAGCGGCCCTGGCTGTCGGTGACCGTGTGGTAGGTCGCATCCTGCACGAGCCGTGATTCGGCCAGCCGGTAGCTCTCGACGACGGCGTCGGCCAGGGGACGGCCGCTGTCCTGTTCGCGCAGGGTGCCTGCAACCACCAGTCCGGGCGCGAGGGCGTGGTCGAAATCGTTCCAGAAGATGCATGCCGGTGGCTCCTCATAGTCTTCGGGATCCTTGCTCGGCTTCTTCCTGGCGGCGAGCAAGCGTGCCGCCGAGCCCGGCCGCGGACGATTAATGACATAGAAGCGTTGCGTCTCTACCGCAGCGCCTTCGATGCGCAGCTCCACGATCGTTTCCCTGGCGAGTCCGGTTAATTGAAATCGGCCGCCGGCATCCGTGATTGTGCTCGGCAGAAACCTCGAGACATCCTGACCAATGATCCAGGCGGTGAACGCATTCGGCACATGTTTGAAGGCGGACGTATAGAAAGAGCCACCGGCGCTGAGCGCCTGGATGAACGGCGTCAGGTCGCCTTTCTCCGGGGCCCAGACGCTGACCGTGGAAATGTTCAGGCCGGCGAGCGGTTTGCCTTGCAGATCGACGAGCCGGCCTTTGATCGGTGTAACATCGCGCGTGAGCTGGACAGTAATGGTCTCCTGCTTCTCGGAGCGGCTGCCGCGCCAACCCAGAGCAAAGCTCGGAGCGCTCACGAAAAGCTGTCCCATCTTCAAGGGATCCGCGTCCATTGCCTCGGCGGACAGCGGCACATCCTTCTTTGTAAGAGTGAACTGGAACTGGCCTCGTGTATTGGTCACCGCCCGGACGGGGGTTGGCTCCTCCTCACGCGTAACGAAGAGATACTTAACATCGGCATTGGCGACAGGATGGCCTTCCGTGTCAATTACCCGGCCGCTATACGTGACAGCGTCCTTGTCCTGTGCCCGGCGTGCGACCTTTCTGTCGGGCCGCGGTTCTTCGGTCTGCGTTGCGAACGCGGGAATTGTTGGAGTATCGTTCGCCCCGCGCCTTTGGCGGGCGAGTAAACCCCCGCCGGAGACAACGCCAAGTGCCACAAGAAAGAGCAAGGCGATCTTCGTTTTGCTGACAGACATCGTCTTAAGTCCTTCTTCGACAAGACGCGCAACGGGCTCTGCAACTCCGGTTAACGGAGTCTGGCCTGATGCAAAAGAGCCGGCTGCCCTGAGGGTTAGCTGCACAAGCGCCGCAGGAGCTGAGGGCGGCCCGATGGAGCTTAGCAAGAGCGCCGTCAGGCCGGATGTGGTGAGCGTCAGACCTTTGGCCATCAAGCGGGCGCGCAGCAAGCGGCGGCCGCGGGCGATGCGCGTGCGGACGGTGCCAAGCGGACAGCCCAGTTGCTCGGCCGCCTCGGCATGGCTTTTCCCCTCCAAATAGCACTGCACCAGGAGCGTGCGATAGCATTCCGGCAATTCCTGCAGAGCGGTGTCGAGCGCGGCTTGCACCTCTTGCCAGGCGGCTTCGCGGTTGACGGTCGCGGTGCGTTTGATGGCTGCCCTTTTCTCGTGATTCTGCCGTCGGCTTCGCTGAAGCCGGGCCTTATGTGCCAACCGATAGGCGACGCCATGCAGCCAGCTTCCGACCGACTGACGCTTGCGGATCCCCATCCCCTTCCTGGCCAGGAGTAGAAAAGTCGCCTGAAACACATCCTCGGCGTCGGCACGATTGCCGAGCACGCGCACTGCCACGCTTAACACCATGCCGCCATGGCGGTGCACCAGCAGCGAGAATGAGGCCTCTTCGCGCTCGGTCAGAAATGCTTCCAATAGCTGTGCATCGGTTGCCTGAGTCAGCGCGTCGCGTTCGCACAAGCCGTGCAGGAAATGCAGAACCTGGTCCAATTGTGCGTTCGCCATGAACTGAATCCCCGGCGCGCAAACGCTTTTCGCGACACCACAGTATAGTGCCCGCACGGAGGCAAAGTTAGTCACATTCCTCGGCTGCATATTGGTTGTTTAACCCGGAGCCAGCGGCGACGGCGGGACGCTGTCAGCTCCGCCGTCGCCGCTGGCTCCGGGTAAACGACTCGCGCGGTACACAAACAGGAATGTGCCCGACATCCTCTTGCTGGCAGGCTCTTCCTCCGGGATTGGCCGCGATATGACTGTTTGCGAAGGTGCAGCACCAGCCCGAAGCGCCAGCGCTGGGACTTCGGGCTGTGCTGCTGAATCGCGCATGCTGATTTTAGATCTTGAACAGTGGCAGCTTCTCAAACCTGCCGGCTAGAGCAGTCGCCGCCGGCAACGACAGCCAGTCTTCGAGCACCGTCGCGTAGACGCACCGGAAGTCAATGCCCATTTTCAAATCGCCGTGTTTGGCATCCAGGTCCAAAAGGCGCGGCGTAGCGCCGATTAATCCTGCCTTGACCCGCGGACCTGCGAGGAAGACCGGGCCGGCGGTGCCATGATCGGTCCCGCCGGAGGCGTTCTCTTTCACGGTGCGGCCGAACTCGCTAAAGGCAAGTAACGTCACGCGGTCTGCGACTTTTGCCGCTGCCAGATCGTCCAGAAAGGCTTTCAGGGCGCCGGAGAATTCATTGAGCAGACTTGCATGGCTGCCGAGCTGTCCGGCATGCGTGTCGTAGCCACTATGCCGGGCATAATAGACCCGCGTGCCGACGTTCGCCTTGATCAGCCGGGCCATGAGCCTGAATTGTGCCCCGAGCTCCGTTTCCGGATAACGAGCATTCGTATCACCGCCCTTGGCAATCTCGGCCATCTTGTCGGCGGTCGCATACGCGTCCAGCGCGCTCCGCTGCACGAAGGCTGCCAGATCGTCGTTCTTCTCCGGCGGAGCGATCAGGGCCTTTGCCTTGGCCTCCGGTGCAAGGCAAAAGTCCTCCGGCCGGGTCAACGCCGAAGCAATGGAACGCCGGCCGCGCAGGGCCACCGGGAGTTGCCCCGGCCCGACAAATACGGATGCGGGAATGCCGGGAAGAAGGCTCTTGCTGTCGTCCAGGGCGCGGCCCAACCAGCCTTGATCGTTGCGCTCCTCGGCATCGAAACGTGCCGAATGCCAGATCGCCATGCTCTCAAAGTGGGAGCGATTGGGATTGGGGTAACCGACTGCCTGTATGATGGCGAGTTGCCCCGCTTGCAGCAGCTTGCCGGCATCACCCATGGACGGGTGCAGGCCCACCTGGTTATTCACCTTGATCAGTTGCCGGGTCGGCAGCCGCAGGATCTTTCGGTACTTCGCATAGCCTTCATCGGCAAAGGGTACGACTGTGTTGATGCCGTCATTGCCGCCATCAAGCTGGATGACGACCAGGACATGTCCGTGCCTGTCCGGAGCTGCGGCCCGCGCCGTCCGGGCCAGGAAGGCCGGCACGCTGGGCGCAAGCGCGATCAGCGTCGAACCGCGCAGTGTCGTCGTAAGAAAGTCGCGTCGGCTGAACATGGAAGTCTCCTTTGGGTTTCGCGCGGAGCACGCAGAGATCACAGAGACAGACCATCGACATTTTTTGCTCTGTGCGCTCCGCGTGCTCTGCGCGAAAACTTTCAAGCTAGCTGATACTCCGGTGAAGCCAGGATTAATGTCACCGCAGTCTGAACTGCGGCGGCCAAGTCGCGCGACTCACCGGCAAGTGCGGAGTTGATGCGCTGCCGCAAACCTGGACTTAACTCAGTGCCAAGCAGCAAATCTCCATAGAAGCGGAGACAGCGCTCCAGGCTGCCGCCGTGACCGTGGCGTTCGGCCAGGCCGAGCACCGCGCACGGCTCCGGGCTTCGGCACAGGGTGCCGTTCAGCAGGGCGGCCGCATAGTTGGCACGGCCGATCATTGCCTGCGTGGTAATCCAACTCCGGCCGCCGGCCCAGCCGCCGACATTAGGCGGGTAGAACAGATCTTGACCAAGCCGCGCGCACCAGTCGGCCATGAGTAACGTGCTAGGCGGCGAATCGAATAATTCCAGCGCCCGCGCCGCGCCGACCGCGAACTCGACCGGCCCTAGGATATGATTGCCCAGGTATCGGCCTGCGAAAAACGCTTGCGACCGGAGCACGGTTTCCACGGCCCAAGCGATGTCAAGGTCGTGCTGCTGCAACCCCACAGCCAGTGTTTTGATTTCGTCTCCACCGACGACCCCTTCGCCCATGAGCATCTGGCACAAGCGCCAGGCGAGCCTTTCGGCGGTTGCCGGATGTTCCAGCAGCCTCTTGATCAGGTCATCGCCCTTCCAGTGGCCGGTTTGCCCCAGAACCGTCTTCTCCCCGGCATCATGACGCGCCGACACGTCACGAAAGATTCCTTCCTCCGAAAGCGTCCAGCCCGTGAGGGCGCGGGCAGCTTCTTTGACATCGCGCTCGCTGTAATGGCCAATGCCGAGTGTGAAAAGCTCCATCAGCTCGCGGGCCAGATTTTCATTGGGATGCTCTTTCCGATTCGCGGATGCGTCGA
>DASZFN010000089.1:0-6326 GCA_035939715.1 Gemmataceae bacterium
TCGGACGTGGCCAGGCCTAGCTAACATTTGCGGCTCCCGCTTCGCGCGATGTCAAACACCGGATCGCCGTGGGTGCATCGAAGCAGAGCGGAAGGGCTGAATTCCATCTACGTGAGCTGGCATTCTGCTTCGCAGCAGCGTCTTGCCTAGCAACGCGGGGGGACTGCTCTTAACCTGCCGCAGCACCACGAGCCGAGCACCAAAAGAAGCAGCGTGGCCGAGAGGCAGAAGCCAAGCAGATATTTGATCGGCCTGCTTGGCGGCAAGTCCCACAGCCTGAGCCGACCTTGCTCTGACTGCGTCACCAGCGTTTGACTGTCTGGGGCGAAAAGCTCATGCTTGCAGTCTGAAGCAAAGGCTCCTTCGCCCTCGAAGACCGCGATTCGTCGCCCCGTGTTAATATCCCACAGTTCGGTGCTCATGGCGGATTCGTTCCACAGGCCGATGCGTTGGCCAAGCCACTGAACAAGTCTGTTCCTACCGCCGCTCGTCGTGCCCAGCAGCGCGACCTGCTTGCCGTCCGGGGAACTCCTCACAAACTGCGGAAAGAAATGAGAGTCAGGGAGGAAAGGATCTGACCAGACAAATGTTGTCAGCCGTTGACCCGAGGCGGTATCCCATAAGTCGGCGACTCGGTTTGTTTCATCAATAACAACCATCCTGGTTCCGTCCGGGGTGAACCTTGGAATTGCCGCAAAGTGGGAAAGTTTTTGCGGCGGCCGGGCGCGCACATCCCAGACCGTGGCTTGTGTGCCATCGGATTCGACCAGCAGTCGGCCATCCGGGCTAAAGAAAAGCGAAGTGATTAACGAGTCTGACAGAAAGGCGGCCCGCTCTTGCAGCGTCGTCCGATCGGATAACTTTATCTCCGCCTTACTCCCCTCTTGACACATTGTGGCGGATGCTATGGTTGTGCCGTCGGGTGAAAAGCTTACGCAGGTGATGCGGTCGCGATGTGTCTCGCGCTCGAGCAATTGCCGTCTGGTCTTTGCATCCCATAGACGCAAGATTCCTCGGTCCGTTGCAGAAGACCCATCCGCGCTGACAACGGACTGACTGTCAGGAGCGAACGCCAGGTTGCACAGGCGCCCGTTGAATTGGGCAAGTTCCTGTCCGGTGGCGGTGTCGAATACGCTACATCCATGACTACGGACTTCCACCGCCAGCATTTTAGAGTCCGGCGAAAAACGCATGGCCGGCCCGTCAAGATCGAATGGCTCGTCCTGCCACGCTACCGTCCAGCTCTGCCAGGTCGAGGTGTTCCACACCCTCAACTGATTGCCGGACCAAAGTGCAGCCAGGAACATTCCGTTGCGTGATAGTAAGGCTTCATCAATCAGCCAATCCGTAGCAAGCGCTTGCTTCTCCTGTCCGGATGCCATATCCCAAAGCCGAATTCGACAGTCAAACAGCGAATCATTCGGGGATCTTTCTACGGTAATGAGTGTTTTGCCGTCTGGGGAGAATTTCACGAGGATGTAATCGCGATTTGCCAAATCGGCATGAAGTCGTGAAGGATGGCGCAACCACTGAAAGGACGAAGCAAGCCCCGCAAGTAAAGTCAAAACAACCACTAGCAATTTGGCGGCCGTGGACCGGCGCATTGCTTCAGCCCTCTGCGTGGGAAGCAGACCCGCCATTAGGCAGTCCATCGATCTTTTCCTGGCGGGAGTCGAGTGCAATCGACTTTCCAGCCTATTCTAGCAAGCCGATTGTCTGCTCTCGACACGCCACCACATACTTCCGGCGGCGTGGCGCCCGGCCCGGCCGCACGCCGACACGTTCTTCTCTTGCCAGTCTGGGTTGATGATGACGTTGCAAGGCATACGTGCACGGCCTAGAATCTCGGCGTGTTGCTCATACCGCAACGGCAGAGGCAAAGAGGGTTCCCGGTGCAAGGATTTGTCGGAACGCTGCTCCTCATGTGCTTGCTAGCTCCGGCCGATTCGGAGCGCTCCGGGACGGCGGCGCAGCACTATTGGCCGGCATGGCGAGGCCCGTTAGCCACCGGGGTCGCGCCGTACGCCAACCCGCCCATCAAATGGGGTGAGAAAAACAATATTCGCTGGAAAGTTGCCCTTCCGGGGAAGGGGCATTCCACGCCGATTGTTTGGGGAGACCGCATTTTCCTGACCGCGGCGATCCCCCAGGGCGAAGCCGTACGGCCGCGCCTTCCCGAACGTCCCGGCGCCCATGACAATCTGTTCCTGACCCACCATCACGAGTTTGTGGTCTTGGCAGTCAGCCGCCGCGACGGCTCGATCCTGTGGCAACAATCGGTGCATAAGGAGCTGCCGCACGAAGCGGGGCATGTCAGCGGCAGCCTGGCGTCCGCTTCGCCAGTCACCGATGGGGAGCTTGTCTTCGCGTTCTTCGGCTCGCGCGGGCTTTACTGCCTGGATACGAACGGCAAGCTGCTTTGGAAGAAGCATCTCGGCGAAATGCACACCAAGCATGGACACGGCGAGGGCAGTTCCCCTGCGTTTCACGGTGAGACGCTGGTAGTAAACTGGGATCACGAAGAAGGTTCTTTTTTGGCCGCCTTCGACAGACAAACGCACTGGCAACCAGCGCTGGAAAGTGAGCCGCGCCGAGGACACGTCGTGGGCTACGCCCATCGTGGTCGAGGACGGCGGCAAAGCCCAGGTTATCGTTGCTGGCACAAACCGCATCCGCGGCTACGACCTGGCGACCGGCGCCATCCACTGGGAATGCGGCGGGTTGTCATCCAACGTCGTAGCTTCTCCCGTAGCGGCCAACGGCTTCGTATATGCCGGCAGCAGCTACGAGACGCGGGCTTTGCTGGCCATCCGCTTGGCCGGTTCCAGGGGCAAAATTACCGGGACCAATCAGGTTCTCTGGACGCGTCGCCGCGGCACGCCCTACGTGCCGTCGCCGCTGTTGTACGGAGACACGCTCTACACGCTCCAGCACTACCAGGGAGTCATCTGCCGAATTGATGTAAAGACGGGAGAGGATCTGGGCGGCCCATTCCGGCTCGCGGGGATCACCAACGTCTATGCCTCCCCGGTCGGCGCCGCCGGTCGGGTGTATGTCACGAGCCGGGACGGCGTTACATTGGTGCTGAGTCACGGGGATCAGGTTCCGAAGATGCTGGCCGTGAACCGGCTGGAGGACACCTTCAGCGCCTCGCCGGCCCTCGTCGGCCGGGAACTGTTACTCCGAGGGGAACGCTACCTTTATTGCATATCCGAAGAATAATGTGCATGGGCGACATTGCATTGGGGGCCCGCCCGACTTCGCCAATGAATGAGGCCAGCCTTCCCGCTGCGGGAAAGCCGGCCTTGTCACTGAGTGCGGGCTATTTCGCTACTTCCATTTCTTCAAGCAGGTTATCGAGCACCTTGTCCATGGCTTCGCCGCGGACGTTCTTTGCGCGGATAACCCCTTTCTGGTCCAGCACGTAAATGGTTGGCCAGGCATGCACATTCCATTCCGTGGCAATGGGACCACTCGTGGTCTTGTCCCACCACGATCGCCAGGTGATCTGCTCCTTCTGCATCGCTTCTTTGAGTTGCTCTTTCTCCGGATCACTGTTGATACCAAGGAGAGCGAACCGCTTATCCTGCAACCTTTTCACGAGCGACCGCTCGTGGGGATACATGGCCCGGCAGGGCCCTCACCAATGCCCCCAGAAATCAAGCACCACCACCTTTCCGCGGTAATCAGCTAGCTTGAACTGCTTGCCATCAAGGTCTTCGCCTCGAATGTCCGGGGCCGTCTTGCCAATTGCCAGGTTACGGATTTCAAAAAGCTCGCCCTTGGCTCGATCGGCCAGTGTTCCTCGCCCAAACTTGACATCCCCGTACTTTTCAACCGCTCGATCAAGCATGTTCTCTGCATCCTTCTGCATCTTTTCACGCTCAGCTTTGGCAAGCATCGCTCGTTCCGAGAGGTTCTTGAGAAGCACCCCCAGGGCGTAGCAGGCCTGTCCCTGGACGTCATGCTGCGGGTTTTTATCGATGACCGTCCCGAGAAAATCTCTAGCCGCTTGAGAATCAGAGTATGTCAACGACAGGCAGACCCGTCCGAGCTTCTTGCTGTCGGCGTGATCATCGGCCAGGGCCTTCAGGGCCTTGTTCATCGGAGGGCGGTCACGCATGTTCGTGATGATCCAGGCCAGAGCATCAACGGCAGCCTCGTCCTTAGGGTTCTTGTCAGCGATCTCGCTCATCTGGTCTGCATATTTTTGAGCATTGGGGTACTTCTCTTTGAAAAGCTTGTTCCGCTCCTCCTGGCTTTTGGCCGCTTGATAGGCCTTCCTGAAGTCCTGCATCGCATTCTGATAATCCTTGGCAACTGCCAGGTATTGCTCAGCCGGCGTGCGCGGTTTATCCGCTTTCGTTTTTTCCTTCGCATTGTCCTTGCTCTTGGTGTCGTCTTGGGCTGGGAGCGCTGGTCCAAAGAGCAACAGCGCCAATAACCCGGCCACCATGCGATTCATGGGGGAGGTCCTCCAAAAAAGTGATGAGGAAATTCCTGAGTCTTAGCCGCTCCCAGTGTAGCACTGGCCATATCTGGCACAACAAAAATGCGATGGAGACCTGGAAATATTGGTCCGGCAGTGCCCGTTCTGAATCCCAGCGTGTAACGCTGGGATACCTGGCCTGGTTTCGGGAACCGCTCGTGCATGGCCGGGCAGCCCGGATATTGTTGCGGTTAGATCCAGCTGGACCGCAATGGCGGGCTGAAGCTCTGGCGGACGTGGTTTGCCCATCGCGCACACTGCCACGTCGACAACCGGTCCGGTTTAACCTCGGAAACGCCCGTTTAAGCGAAACCGACACAAGAATCGAGGCAGGCTTCAGGTCCGGCGGTCCGGTTTTGTGGCGGCGACCAGACGGGTGGACAGCCAGGGACCGCTCCACCACATCCGCCACCCCAGACTACGGCGGGCAATATCGGTCATGTTCAGCTTCGAGAGTTCAATGCAGTACATGCGCGTGCCCCAGAGATCTGCAATCAGCAACCGGCCGCCGGGACGTAGCACTCGCACGGCCTCCCTAATCGCTCTCTCACGCCCCGCCCGACCTTTGATGTTGTGAATTGCTACGTTGGAGACGACGAGATCGAAACTTTCGGCTTTGAAGGGGAGCGAAATCATGTCGGCAGTGTGCAAATCGACGCGGTCGGCCACGCCTTCGGCGCCGGCGTTGCGCTGCGTGGCCTCGACTGAATTACCCGACTGGTCTCCGCGCTTCCAAATGTCCACTCCGACCGCCCGGCCGGTGATCAGATGTTGCGCGGCGAGGAGCAACACCGCACCGCGGCCACAGCCCAAATCCAGGACCCGCTCATCGCCCCGCCACTCGAGTTGGTCCAGGAGTTCGGCCCAGACCGCGAACTTGCCGCGGCGCGACGTGTGTAGGCCGCAACCCGCGCAAGCTAACAAAACCGCCGCGCCCACGAACGGCCACACCGTACCGGAGACGATTCCGCTTACCACGTTGCCCACAATCAGTATCACAAGGATGGGCAGCAGGTACGGGGCATCGATCCCATAGGAACCCTTCCGTGAAGCTTGCTCGATGGGCCCCTTCTCAGGGGATGGCACGGAATTACGGATCGATTCACGCATGAGCAGTGGCTCCGGAAGTGTGCTCTCCTCAGAAGTGATTCGTGTCAAGCCCGGGGTCATTTTGCCGCCAGCGGCGTGCCATCGAGCTTCGCAGAGATAGAAGTGCGTGATCGGTTCATCAGTCAAAAAGAGCCTCCTTGCGGCCCGCCATGAGAATGCCAGCCGCGTCCGCTGGGATTCTGCGGCCACGGTACTCCTATTTGCTGGAGTCATCGGCGTTTCCGCCGATGCCGAAATGTCCCATCGGTCGCATAAAGCGGTAGAGGTCCCTCCCGGTGCAACTTCAAGTCTCCGAGATCCAGGACCCCGCCGGATTTCACGGGTGCGGGAGAAAGCCACGCGATAGCTGGAAACGCTTGGTGAACTCGCCGCGCCGGGTCTGCTCAAGGCGTTCCAGAAACAGGCTTCGCCCGAGTCCCGGCGCCGGATCGAACAACTGGCAGAAAGGCTAGCCATTCCCTCCGGCGATCTGCTGCGCGCGCTGCGTGCTGTGGAAGTGCTCGAACACTTCGGCACGCCGGCTGCCAAACAGCTCCTGGAAACGCTGTCGCGCGGGGCAGCCGAAGCCGGGCTGACGCAGGAGGCGAAGGCGTCTCTGGAGCGCTTGATGAACGTCGGCTGCCGGCGCCGTGACGCTGTTGCGCGGCCGCGATGTCATCGATCACTAGGGCGTAATCGCTCCTTCAACCGTGTACTGAGGCGTGAAAGAAGAGCAAGAGCGGGAGGA
>DASZFN010000090.1:0-1549 GCA_035939715.1 Gemmataceae bacterium
CTCCTAGAAAATATCCCTGCTCGCGTTCAAACTTCAGGCCACAATTTGGGCAGCGCTCCAGCATGCGGGGGAATCCCGTGAAAATCGATTTACGGAAGATTCTCGCGGCGCGGCACCGGGGGCACCTCTGGCGAAGTATTGCCGAGGCGGTCGACATCCGGGACTCGTCGTTCATGGTGATGGTTCCAGACCAGCTTAACGGAAACTCTGGACTATACACGGGCCGGGACGCCCGATGCTACTTCCTGCGAACAGGCGGCTGGGGCGGCGCGACCATTGCCCGCCGAACCGGGACGATAGCGCCACGGGCGGGATCGGCGGCGGCGCTGGCGCGGGCCAGTACTTCCTCCTGGATATACTTCACGAAGTCCTGTATCTGGCGCTGCATTTCCTCCATGCGCTCGCGCATCTGCAGAATGATCGCCATCCCGCTGATGTTCACGCCCAGGTCGCGAGCCAGCGACAGGATGAATTCCAGGCGCTGCAAGTCCTCGTCGGTGTAGAGCCGGGTGTTGCCCTCGGTGCGGGAAGGTTTCAACAAGCCTTCGCGCTCGTACAGGCGCAGGGTCTGGGGATGGATGCCATACATCTCAGCCACGGCGCTGATCATGTAGGCGCCCTTGGATTTCCGCTTGGTCATTGCTCAGAGTCTACAACAAAAGAAAGAGGCCACCGATCTTACGGATTCAAGGGATTTTGATCCGTGTTTATCCGTCTGATCCGTGGCCAGCTTGTTTTATGCCACCGCTTCGGGCTTCTCTTGCGGAGCTGGGGTCCAGCCCTCGGGCTTAAGGGCGTGATTGAGAAGGTAGGCCAATACGCCCGCGGCGATGAGCAGCATTCCGAAAGCGAAAGAACTCATCCCCAGAACCTGCTCGGTCTCGCTTCGTACCACCGAGAATCCAAGCAGCAGCATCGGAGTGATGCCGACGGCTACTGCCCCGAACATTCCGCCGGGAACGCGGAAGGGGCGATACAGTTCGGGCTCGCGCAGGCGCAGAACGATGAGTGCTGCGAACTCCAGCGAGAGGCTGGCGCCGTAAAGGAGGATGTCGATCGTGACCAGCCGTTCAAAACCCAGGCCAAGGCACAGGGCCCAACCGATGGCGCAGACCACAATCGCCACCCACGGCGCCCTCGAGCGTGGATGCAGTTTGCCAAAGATGCGCGGCAACATTCCGTCCTGAGCCATGGCCAGCGGCAGGCGCGAATAGCTCATGACCAGGGCGTTGAACATTCCGAAGCCGCTGATCATGCCGCCGAGGGCGAGGCCAATCCGCAGCAGCGGGCCGCCCAGCAGTCCGGCGATATCCGCCCAAAATCCTGTCTCCCATGCGCTTGAGGACAGGCCGGTCATCCACATGGCAGCCACGGGGACGATATAGCTTAGGGCCACGATTACGACCGCAGCCAGCATCGCGCGGGGATAAGTCCGCTGCGGCCGCTCGACTTCGGTAGCGATGGTCGAAGCGTTGTCCCAGCCCATGTAATTCCACATGCAGATGAGTAGGCCAGTGAGAATGTCCACGGACGAAACCGTCGGTTTGGT
>DASZFN010000091.1:0-1697 GCA_035939715.1 Gemmataceae bacterium
CACCTCCCCATAGTTCTTTCGCGTGGTGTACTTTTACATCCCGGATGCGGCCATGTCAGCCGGGACTGTGCTGGTAATGTCCGGGGACGCCATCCACATGGACTATTACTCCCTGCTGGGGCCGATTGATCCGCAGGTGCAGCGGCCCGGCGCTACGGGCATGATCCCCGCCCTCGGATATCTTATCCAGTACGAGAGGCTGATTGAAAAAAGCAGACAGGGCACACTGACGACCGCGGAAGCGCAAATACTGATTAGCTGTTTCGATCAAGCGGAACTGCACTTCTTTGAGCAGGCCCGAGAGTTGACCATCACCCTGCTGAAGCAGTGGCTTACGAAGTACAAATTCAAGAACTGGGCCAATACCCAAACGCGAAACCTGCCGGTGACAGACCAGATGCGCCAAGACCGGGCCGCGGAAATCGCCAAGAGGCTCAACGACCCCGGGCGGTGGCACACGCACTCGCGGGGAATTCCGATGGAGGTGCTGCGAAGGGAACTGAATTTGCAGGTAGAGGACTTCGGGCAGAAGCCGGACTTGAGTGCCAAGCTCAGGACGTACTTCAAACTGTTGACCGACTACATGGCGAAAATGAGCAGTGTGGATGTCCTGCATGCCCGCGGCAGGTACACGACGGTTTAGGGGGACTGACAATGCCAAAGCCCATCGACTTGGACCAGCTTCTGGCAGACAACCTCGGCGTCGATGCCGAGAAGTTGAAGAAGTGGCTTGAAGAGATGCAGAGGCTACAGCTTCCTGTCCCAAGCCGATACAGGTACAACCTCGTCTCACCGTTCGCTGGCAGGTTGTACCGGCACCCTGCCGCAGAGGTTGGCGGCCCGAACGACAACGTACGGAAGGATTCGTAGCCAGTTGGGTCTTGATCTTACTGCCTACCGACAACAGCCGGCCGGAGGAGGCCAATCCTCCGGCCGGCTGTTGTCCTTGCCCCCAAGGGGGGCTTTGCACCCGGGCAAGTGAGGCCGCCGTGCGCGAGCGAATCGAGGTCGTCTACGACGAAGGCGTGCTCCACCCCCCTGGCGCCTCTCTCTGAACACCTCCACGAGCACCATCGGTTGACTGTTACCATCGGAGCAACCAACGGGGCCGACCGCTGGCACGCTGACGCCGACCCCTCACTGAGCCTTGACGCGGTGCGCCACCCCCTCAGCAAAGTCAGCGACGCCCTCGCCCAGGCGGTGCATGCCGAACGCGAGGAACGCTAAACCGGCCGCAGGAAGCTACGCCTGAGTCCGCGAGCGCAGCGGGATGGCCTTGTGGTCCAGGTGGTGGACGGCGTGGATGCGCCGCACCGTCCGGCTGCGGGCGCGCATCAGGATCGAGTGCGTCTCGGCCCGGTGGCCGATCACCTTGATGCCCGGCAGCAGGGCGCTGTCGCTGATGCCGGTGGCGCAGAACAGGGCGCTCTCGCCGACCACCAGATCGTTGACGCGGAAGACCTTGTTCATCTCCTCCGGCGGCACCTGGGCCGCGACCTCGGCGCGGTGGGCCTCGTCGTGGAACCACATGCGCACCTGCATGTCGCCGCCGAGGCACTTCAGCGCCGCTGCGGCCAGCACCGCCTCCGGCGAGCCGCCGGCGCCGACGTAGAGGTCGATGCCCGTCTCCGGCAGCGACGGGGCCACCGCCGCCGTGATGTCGCCGTCGGAGATCATGCGCATCCCGGCCCCCGTCT
>DASZFN010000092.1:0-2356 GCA_035939715.1 Gemmataceae bacterium
CAGGGCACCGTGGCGATCACCTTCGTTGCCGATGCCGCCCAGGCCGTGGCCGAGCAGCAGGCCCTCCGCCGCGAGGAGAGCAAGGCATGACTCCACGGACCGTGGTCTGTCGCCTCCCAGGCCGTCGTCACGGGCGCGGCCGGCGATCGTATCCACAGGCCGCCTCGGCGGCGCCACGGCCAGCGGTACCCCGCGGTCGCGTGCCGCGCGTCAGCCGCCTGCTCGCCTTGGCCCACCGCCTGGACAAACTCGTGCGCACCGGCGTGGTCGCCGACTACGCCACCTGGATTTCGCGGATTCTGTCATTCTGTTCCTGCGTGAGCTGGAGGACCTCCTGTACCTCGCGGTCACCGAAAGCGCTGGCGCCCGAGATCCCAAGCCGTTTGCCGATCTCTTGAAGGGACAAGCCCTGCGCACGTAGCCGAATTGCCTCTGCTCTTTTGCTCATCGCAGATCACCGGTCACTGGACGGCCCACTGTCAACACTAAGAGTCCTGCTCGACGACGTGGGCTTTGGACACACGAGCACGTTCGGCGGACCGGTCCCCACGCCGACGCTTGACCGGCTGGCGAAGAACGGGCTGATCCATAAACAAAGGACGGGATCATTGCTAATGGTTGCTAAAGTCTTGCCGTCGGGAGAGAAGGCTACAGACCAAAGGCCGGACTGCGGGCCTACGAGCCGGATAGGCTCCTTCTGCCCTGGGCAAGTGCAGGAAAATCTTCAATTTTTCACGTTCAGCCTGTCAATCTCGGCTATTCTCTACAGTTAGTGTTATGAGGGGGGACCATGGTGTTGCGCGCGGAGAATTCGGCGGAAACGGAGCATTTGCTCCACCAGCTACGCGGCGGTGAACGACTGGCCATTGATCGGCTTTTCGCCCGTCACCGCCCCGAGCTGCGGCGGCTTGTGCAACTGCGCCTGGACCCGAAGTTGCGGCCTCGCCTGGATCCGTCGGACGTCGTCCAAGAGGCGCAGATGGAAGCGCTGCGCCGGCTGGAGAATTATCTGCAAGAGCCGCCGATGCCATTTCGCCTGTGGCTCCGGCGAATCACCTACGACCGGCTCCTCATGGTGCGCCGACAACATGTCCGGTCGGAACGGCGGACGGTCGAGCGCGACGTGGCGCTTCCGGACCGGTCTTCTCTCTTGCTCGCGCAACAGCTGCTGGCGGGGAGCTCGTCGCCCAGCGAGCAACTCGCCAAGCGCGAGCTGAGACGCCGGGTTAACAAGGCTGTGGCGGATCTGGCGGAAACCGATCGCGAGATTCTGCTCATGCGCAACTTCGAGGGTTTGAGCAACCAGGAAGTGAGCCAGTTGCTCGGCATCAGTCTCACGGCAGCCAGCCAGCGCTATGGACGGGCGTTACTTCGTCTCCGCAAAATCCTGATCGACAGGGGGCTGCCGGAGAGCGAACCATGAACGAAGTGCCGTCCAACCTCTGGTTGAAGCGTTGTGCACAGGACAACTCTTCCGAGGCACTGGAAGCCCTCATAGGAAAGGTGGCCGACGAATTCACGGAACGCCTGAACAACAATGAACAACCCCAGATCGAGGACTATGCCCAACGGTATCCGCAAATTGCAGCTATTCTCCGCCAGGTACTCCCGGCAGTCCAGGTGATGGGGGGAGGAGCCAAGGACTCCCCTCTGGGCGATGAGTCAGCGGATTCCGCGTCCGCGCTGCGAGGATGTTTGGCCGATTTCCGCATCCTGCGCGAGATTGGCCGTGGCGGCATGGGGATTGTTTATGAGGCGGAACAGCTTTCCCTCAGCCGCCGCGTGGCTTTGAAGGTCTTGCCGTTTGCGGCGACGCTCGACGGC
The DNA here is from genome assembly GCA_035939715.1 of Gemmataceae bacterium. Taxonomy (GTDB): domain Bacteria; phylum Planctomycetota; class Planctomycetia; order Gemmatales; family Gemmataceae; genus DASZFN01. The sequence goes on from DASZFN010000092.1 coordinate 1,825, forward strand.
AAACAATTGCAGCGCTTCAAGCACGAAGCGCAGGCGGCGGGACAGCTCCATCACACGAATATTGTGCCGGTTCATGCGGTCGGCTGCGAGCGCGGCGTCCACTACTACGCGATGCAGCTGATCGACGGGCAAACCCTGGCCGCAGTCATCCGAGAGCTGCGCAGGGAAGCAAAACTGCAGGCTGACGAAGATGGGCCATCCGCGCCGGCATCTGATGTCGCGGACCGGATGCTCTCCGGCCAGTTGCTTCGCTCCAAGCCGACCCCGACGGATGACTCCCCTACCACTCCCGTGCCGTTCACCGTCGCGGTGCCGGTGCCTTCCGCCGCCGAGACCAGAGTCCGGGCAGGTCTGTCCACCGAGCGTTCCATCCGGAGCCGGGGATACTTTCGAACCGTCGCCCAACTCGGGCTGCAAGCCGCCGAAGCGCTCGAACACGCGCATGACGAAGGGGTCGTCCACCGTGACATCAAGCCGGCCAACCTGCTGGTGGATGTCAAGGGCAAGCTATGGATCACCGACTTTGGCCTGG
>DASZFN010000093.1:0-5084 GCA_035939715.1 Gemmataceae bacterium
GCCTGCAAGCCCGGAGTTGGCAGTCCTGAAGCCTCCCTAGGCGGCAGATTGGGCTGCTCTATGCCCTCTTGTGCCGGTCGCCCTGTGTTGTTCAATGATAGCTATGAAAACGCCCAGGACTACGCCCGCAAGCGCGCCTTCAGGAATCGCCCCGTGTGCGACGCCGGCGATGCCGAGAAGAGACTGGCCGGGCCGGTCTTCATACAATATCGATTCGCCTGAGGAAAACGGCCCCCTGTCGCAATAGGCTCACGGGATTTTAGAACAGACCGCTCTCAGGATGAAAGTTCGAATGAGCGAGATACCCCCGAAAGCCCCCTCGAGGACGACCATGCGGTTTTGCAGGGAGTCCAACAATTGGCTGAGGGCCCCGCAACGCTTTCCCAATCAGGAGATCCACGATGTTCCTTTTCCAGCGGCGCAAAGCCAGTCTGCGTAAGTCCGAAGGGTGCCCGCGTCCCTTCCGGCAAGTGACGCACCGCCTCCGCCGCAAACCCAAAGTCGAGCTCCTGGAAAATCGGCTGGCCCCGGCGGTCATCACGGTAACCAGCAAGGGGGACACGATTGCGATCGATGGCCTGACGACACTCCGCGAGGCCATCACGTCGGTCAACAACCAGGCGGACGTCAACGGCGACGTGACGCTCAACCGGGTTGGGGGCTACGCCTCGTCTCCGGGTGGCACCCCCGACGTCATCAACTTCAGCATCCCCAGCGCGGGTGTGCAGACAATCGCGGCGACCGGCGCTGCCGAGCCGACGATCGTCCGGCCATTGACTATCAACGGCTACACGCAGGTGCTGGCAACTGCCAATACGCTGGCCAACGCGGACAACGCCGTGATCCTCATCCAGCTGGACGGCACGGGCGCCGGCACGGCGGTCAACGGCTTGACCCTCGGCGCCGGCAGCGGCGGCAGCACCATCGAGGGCCTGGACATCACCAACTTCCAGGCGAACGCGTCTTTCATCGGCGGCGTCGGCATCCTCGTCCAGAGCAACGGCAACACGATCGTCGGCAACTTTGTCGGCGTCAACCCCGCCGGCACGGCGCAGCTGCCCAACGGCGGCGACGGCATCCGCATCGTCGACGCCTCCAACAACCAGATCGGCGGCACGAATCCGGCGGACCGCAACCTCGCCTCGGGCAACATCCTCGACGGCATTCATGTCGAGGGCACCCTGACCACGCCCGCCACGGGGAACCTGATCCAGGGCAACTTCGTCGGCGTTGCGGCCGACGGCAAGAGCCGGGTGGGCGTGCGCACGGCCCCCGTGCCGAATGCCGCCGCGCTCGGCACGGACGCCGGCAACTTCCTGTTCGGCATCGAGATCTCCGGCGGCAATAACAACACCGTCGGCGGCACCGGGGCGGGGACGCGCAACGTCGTCGGCTTCAACGGCGCCGGCATCGAGGTCGACAACGGCGGCCAGAGCAATCTCATCCAGGGCAACTTCTCCGGCGTCGGCGCGGACGGCGTGACCCCGGTGAAAAACCTCCTGCACGGCATCGTCCTGCGCAGCTCCAACGGCTTTAACGTCCCACTCGGTCCGGCGCAGCCCAACGAGCCGGGCGTGTCTTTCAACCTCATCGGTGGCACAGTGGCCGGAGCGGGCAACCTCGTCGAGTTCAACGGCACCGGCGGCATCGCCATCTTCGGCAACCCGGTGTCTGCCTCCGGCCAGCCGAACATCGGCAACTCCATCGAGGGCGATTCCATCTTTCAGAACGGCCGCAACAACCCCTCGGTGCTGCTGGGCATCGACCTCACCAACCAGTTCAAGTTCCCCCCGGATGACGGCGTCACGCCCAACGACTCCCAGGGCCACGGCGCCCCCAACGACCCCAACAACTTCCAGAACTTCCCCGTGCTGACCGCGGCCATGCCCGATAACGGCAAGACGGACATCAGCGGCCTGCTGCGGAGCTCCCCCAACTCGACCTTCCGCATCGAGTTCTTCGCCAACGACGCCGACCCGGCCGGCGGCATCGCCGAGGGGCAGCAGTTCCTCGGCTTCGTCAACGTGACCACCGACGCGAACGGCAACGCCATCGTCAGCACGGTCGTCAATGTGCCCGTCGCCATCGGCCGGACCGTGACGGCGACGGCTACCGACGCCGTCGGCAACACCTCGGAATTCTCGGCGGCAATACCGGTCTTGACCGCGCCCCAGCGCTTTGTGCGCGCCCTGTTCCTGGACGAGCTGGGCCGCTCCGGCGATCTGAGCAACCCCAACGATGCCGGCGCCTGGGTCAACGCGCTCACCAACCACACGCTGACGCCGGCCGACGTCGCCGCCGGCCTCGAGCATGCGCCGGAAGCGCGGACGCACCTGGTTACGGGCTGGTTCCAGACCTACCTGGGACGGCTGCCGGCCAACGGCGAAGAGCAAGGCCTGGTGACCATGCTTCTGCAAGGTCAGACCGAGGAGCAGGTCCTGAGCCGCATCCTGGGCAGCCAGGAGTTTTTCAATCATGCCCAGACCTTGATCGCTTCCGGAACGCCCCAGGAGCGCCTGGTGCAGGCGCTGTACCAGCTCTTGCTCAAGCGCGCCGGCTCTCCCGGCGAGGTGGCCGGCTGGATCAAGGTCTTGCCGCAGCTCGGCGCCCAGGGCATGGCGCTGGACTTCCTGACTTCGAGCGAGTTCCGCATCAACCTGTTCACATCGTACTACAACACCCTGCTGCACCGGCCCCCGGACACCATTGGTCTGGTCAACTGGATCCTGTCGAACCTGGACGCGGACACCGTCCGCCTCGGCATCGAGTCGTCTGCCGAGTTCTTCGCCAACGGCTAGCCTCACGGCGGAGCGAAAGTCTTTTCGGGTGGAGATTGGCGGCAGGAGAAAAACAGGGCAGGACTCAATTGCCGAGAAACGGGCGCCGCGTCCTCAACCACGCGCAGGATCACCTGGAACCCTGGAGCGCAGCCGAATCCTGTTGCAGTATACATTCGGCTGGTCATTGGCCGATATATCCAGGACACCGCCGGGCTAGGGCTGGATGGTGAGGTCGATCCGCTGACCGGGTCGTTCGAGACGCTGTACGCGGCCGGCTGGAGCACCAGCTACGAGCACTGGTTCACCGAGAAGTGGCTTACCAATATCACCTATTCCGAGGACCTCACGGCCAGCGCCCCCGGCCAGCCGGCCAACACCTACATCGCGGCTAAGTACCTGGCCGCCAGCCTGTGGTATATTCCGATCCGGAACATGTCGCTCGGCATCGAGTACGATTGGGGCCAGCGCAAGAATGTGGACGGCGAGCGCGGCAAAGCCAACCGGCTCAACGGGCTGTTCCAGTACAACTTCTGACCACACTGTCACCAATCGACTACCGTTGTCGCTGGAATAGGTTCCGGCTCCGGAGGCTGCTTGCCCAATGTCACCAGGCGCTGCAGCCAGGTGAGCTCGCGCTCGGGCTTCTTGGGAATGTGGACATAACGAATCACGAGTTGCCGGTTCTGCTCCTGGATCTGAAAGTAATTGAGGCAAAAGGAGGGGAAGTAGACCGCGGGGAAGAAGCCGATGCGTACGGGGAAACGCCGCAGAAGCTTGAGCCATGTGCCGGTGTTGAGCGCTACCTGTCCCGCCGCTCCCACCCGTTTCACGAAGGCCTCGTGTGTATGTCCGAAGATGAACACCGCCACCTTGTCATCCGACTGAAAGACGTCCTGCGCGGCCTTCAGGTAAGGCTCTGCAGACAGGTCCGGCCCGACGCCGTGGCTGGTAAGCAGGCGAAATCGGCGCAGGGTGCGCCCAAGGTCGCGCAGCACGAGCGCCACGGGTACGCCAATGAGTATCAGGAACACCGAATTGATCGTGATTACCAGTTGCAAGACGTTCCTGATGATGCCCAGTCTGTCCATCAGCGGATTGTGGAACAAGATGTTGTAATCGAAAATCCCCAGCAGGCGCAGGATCTCCCCACCGATCGCCACCACCTCTACTCCGAAGAGAAGCAGGAAGGGCAAGAGCAGCCATCGGAAGATTGTGCTCATCTCGCGATAGAAGTAGTTTGACAGGACCCAGTCAGGAATTTGCTTCGTGTCCACGGAGCGAATGTCCTTCAGCCAGTTGCCATTGCCGAAGTCCGAATGACGGCTGGCCCCGCTGACAAACGTTTCCGTGATGAAGTACCCCACAGGCAGGGCGTGGGGATTGCCATAGGCGGGCAAAGCGTTGAATTCATCACGCTGCTGACCGTGCTCGATCCAGATCTTCTTGTCGCCCACGGCGCGGGTCAGGACCAAGCTTGTGTCCAGGTGAATGTTGTAGGCGCGCAGCGCCTCCGCAAAAGCCGGATCGCAAGCCAGGTCATAGTCATGATTGCCCACCATCATGGTCAGCTTGATGCGCGCCCCGGTGGCTCTGAATTGATCGAAAATGTCCTGGTGTGCCTGGACGATGTAGTCGAGCTTGGCCAGACCGCGCACCACCGTGAGTTCCCAGAACCCAAACGTATCGCCGAGGATGAGCAATTCGGTGTCAGGGCCCTGGCTCTCCAGTTCCTTGAGAAATGCAATCAGCTCGGCCGCGTAATCGCAATGCTGCAGTTGGCCGTCGCCGCCCATGTGCAGGTCGCTGATAAAATAATATTGCTGTGCCACAAGGTGTTCTCGTTACCGCACACGGTTGCAAGCGGCTGTCTTCGCCGGCATCTATTTTCTACGGATTTTCATTTAGTACACCATCCGCGCAAGGTGCTCCGCTTCGCCGGACAGCGCTGCGCAAAGCGCAGCCCGTGTCCCGTAGTTTTGCGAGTCGCATTGCCGCGCCCGCCTTCTTATAACTCCCCTCGGTGAAATCGATCCTGTTGTCGGCCCATTCTCCGCGCTGCCAGGGACGCCGTCGTCAACAAGTGTCTTCTCAATCGGTATGAATCATCGCGGCACCGGCTGGCTCGATTGCGCGGGCTCTCACCGAAAGGCGGCACCGCATGTCATTCCATTTTTCGCTCAATGCGCTGCAAAGCCGAATGGTTCATCAATCCGCGCCACGGGGCTCGCCCGGCGGCTTCCGGGGCGGCTTCCGGGGCGGCGCCGCCGGCTCGCTCGCCGGATAGAATAGCGCCCGGCACATCCC